>JADGPY010000344.1 GCA_017882205.1 Chitinophagaceae bacterium | reverse complement strand
TACATCATCATGGACAAGAGTGGCTGTGTGAAGCAGTTCGACTAGGGCCGCTGCACGATAAGTTGACTCGTTAACCTCGCCATGTAATTTTGCGCATAAAAACACAAACATAGGTCTGAGCTGCTTTCCCTTTCGTTTGATAATATATTTCATTATCCGGTCAAGCAGGGGTGTCTGGCTTTTTACCGCATCGGCAAACTTTTTTTCAAAAGCAATTAATTCTTCTGCAATAAGATTTTTAGCGAACTCCATGTGTTATAGGCGGCAATATAGCACAGAAAGAATTAATTATTTGAGTGTGGAGAAAAACAACAGGAACGGTATTTGATGGTACCGCTTCTGTTTGACTATTAAAAAACTTTTATAAAAGCAGCATAAAAGTTCAGAATAATGTCATACGTTTACAAAATTGTAAGAACATTATCAACGAATTAAATCTAAATAAATGCTAAAAAAGTTTGGAATTTGACGCTCGTTTAATATTTTTGCATTTAATCACAAGTTTATTTTAGAAACTATTAATCATTAAGTTATGGCAAGCAAAAAGTACAAATTACTATTAATCGGGGTTTTCACCCTCCTATCGTTCGGCTCGTTTGCTCAGCAAGGCGGAACGTATGATGTTTATGATTCAAGTGTTATACCTGCAAAAAGTATGGCACAACAAAATGAATTCTGGAATAATACATACAGTTTTCCAGCTAAACCACGCAATATGTGGGAAATTGGTATTTCTCTGGGTAATTACTCTATAAGTGGAGACGTACCTGCAAGAATTCCAAGTATTGGTGGTTCGATACATGTACAAAAAGCATTGGGCTACGTATTTGCTCTCCGTGCACAATACACTTACGGAATTGCAAAAGGGTTAGCCTGGGATGTATCTTCTAACTTTGGTAAGAACCCAGCCTGGGCTAAATACAGTGCACCAATGAGGATCGCATCAGGTCAGCTTCTTAGCACAATACCCTCAAGAACATCATTTGATAAAGTATTTTACAATTACAGGTCACAGGTTCAGGAACTTGATCTGAATGGTATAGTTACTTTAAACAATATTCGCTTTCATAAGCAAAAGACAGGATTTATATTCTACGGCGGCGCTGGATTAGCTGCAATTGCATATCATACTAAGATAAACGCACTTGATGCCAATAACAATCCTTATACCGCTCTGTTTAATGGTATAAATCCCGCAGATATTACATATAAAAACAGGGCTAACGTTATAAAGACCCTTAAAGCGGGTATGGATAATACGTACGAGACTGAGGCTGAAAACCAGGGTACACGACGTGCTAAGCTTGGCGATAATACACTTCGCTTCGGAGCAACCTTCCTTGCTGGTGTTGCCTTCAAATTAGGAAAGCGTATAAATCTTGCTCTTGAAGAGAAATTCACTACCACAAAAGATGATTTATTGGACGGTCAACGTTGGCAGGAAAGTGCAATTGGAGACGCAGCCCTCACCCGTGACTTTGATGCCCTTAACTATCTTTCAATTGGTTTGAACTTTAATATAGGTGCAAAATCTGTTGAACCACTTTGGTGGATCAATCCACTTGACTATGCATATAGCGAGTTGAACAACCCACGTCATATGAAGCTTCCGAAACCAACATTTGATGATGCTGATGGTGATGGAGTTCTTGACCAACTGGATAAAGAACCAAATACTCCTGCTGGTTGTCCTGTTGATACACATGGTGTAACAAGAGATACAGATGGTGATGGTGTTCCGGATTGTAAGGATAAGCAATTAATAACTCCAACAGAATGCCAACCAGTTGATGCTGATGGTGTTGGTAAATGCCCTCCACCTGCATGCTGTGCAGAACTTGCTGAACAACTTAAAAATGTAGGTAAAGGGCACCTTCCAGATAATACATGTACTATTGGTGACTTACCTAGCGTTTCTTTCAAAGGGAATACCACAACTTTAAGCAGCGACGCAAAAGCAATGCTGTCAACCGTTGCCTCTAAATTAAAAGGTAGCCCAACCTGTGCAGTTACAGTTACTGGCTATCCTTCAACAAATAAGGCAGCGCAAGCAATATGCAATAAAAGAGTTGCTTCTATTAAACAATACCTGACGGAGAAAGAAGGAATTTCTGGTGATAGGATCACAACTAATTGCGAACCAGGCGGTGGTGATGCTAATACAGTAGATATTAAGAGTACAACTAAGTAATGATTCCACTTTTTGCTCAATGACAAAACCCTCCGGATTTCCGGAGGGTTTTTTATTGACACCCTGATTGCATGTGTCTGAATCAAGGTTCAGACTCTTATCAAAATATTAACGGGTAGATTTTTGTCGGGAATAGTTTATAGGGCATTTTTGTTTAAAATCACCTAATTTTGCACTTCTTTATGAGATTTCTTAGCGTTTTACTTATAACATCATTGGTTTTTGTATCCTGTACCACGAAGTTTGGGAAAGTCCTTAAAAATAAGGACTATGCCTATAAGCTGAAAATGGCTGATGAATATTACGGAAAAAGGCAATACAAAAATGCTGAACAATTGTATGTAGAGTTATTCCCGGTTTATAAAGGCACAGATAAATTCGAGGAGCTATATTATAAGTATGCATATTGTTCTTTTTATCAGAAAAATTATGAGGATGCCGAAAATCTCTTCAAAGGGTTTTTAGAGGTTTTCCCGAACAGTGCAAAAGCGGAAGAGATTGCTTATATGCATGCCTATACTTTTTATCTGCAATCGCCAAAGGTAGAACTGGAACAAACAAACACTGCTAAAGCGATTGGTATGATGCAGACCTTTATTAACACCCATCCTGGCTCTACCAAAATAAAGGAGGCAAATGAGGTGATAGCGGAAGGGCATGCCAAGCTACAGGACAAAGAATATAGAAATGCTCACTTATATTATAAAGTTGGCCAGTACCGGGCTGCCGGAATCTCCTTCAGTAATTTATTGAATGATTATCCTGAAGCAGCGCAGGGTGATGAATATAAATTAATGGTGGTAAAATCGTTTTACAACTTTGCCCGATTGAGTGTTGCAGAAAAACAACTTGATAGATACCAAAAGGTTACTCTTGAATATAATGATTTCATAGATCGTTATCCGGAAAGTAAATTATTAAAAGAAGCACAATATTATAATAACCTCAGTTTAAATTATATTAAAGAACTACAAAATGAGCAAACTAAGACGTCAGCAGAGCGCTAATACCAGTAATGTTGTTGAAACAAAGAACCTTACTGATATCAAAGACAAGACCGGAAATTTATATGAATCTATTGCTGTTATCTCAAAAAGAGCAAACCAGATAAATATTGCCTTAAAGGAAGAATTGCATAATAAGCTTGAAGAATTTGCCAGTCACACCGATAGTCTTGAAGAAATACATGAGAACAAAGAGCAGATAGAAATTTCTAAAGCTTATGAGAGGATGCCAAATCCAGCATTACTGGCAACAACTGAGTTTATGGAAGATAAGATCTACTATCGGAAGAATGAGGATGATTTGTTTAGTTAAATTGAAGCGTTTAATATTAATATTACGATAAAGTAAGTTTTTATATAAATCTTTGCATTAGAAAATATAATTTTAGCGACGTTATTCAAATCGTCGCTTTTTATTTTTATGCTTTCAGGGAAAAAGATACTAATTGGAGTTACTGGTAGCATTGCTGCTTACAAAGCAATCCTCCTCGTGCGATTGCTAATTAAAGCAAATGCGGAAGTAAGGGTCGTTATGACCCAGGCATCCAAAGATTTTGTTTCCCCTCTTACATTATCAACTCTTTCTAAAAACACCGTACTAACTGATTTATTTGAAGAAAATTCGTGGTCCAATCATGTAATGCTTGGAAGGTGGGCGGATGTTATGGTAATAGCTCCTTTGACTTGCCATACTCTTGCAAAAATGGCAAATGGGTTCTGCGATAATCTTCTCCTTGCTGTTTATCTTTCAGCAACATGCCCGGTATTGGTTGCACCTGCCATGGATGAAGATATGTGGCATCATAGTACTACGAAAGAGAATTTATTGAAAATTGAAAAAGCCGGAAATAAAATAATTACTGTGGGTAATGGTGAACTAGCAAGTGGCCTTTATGGGGAAGGACGTATGGCTGAACCTGAAATTATAATGCAGCATCTAGAAAACTTTTTTACATCCTCAAGCGAGTTAAAAGGTAAACGTGCATTGGTAACTGCAGGACCAACACATGAAGAAATTGATTCGGTTAGATTTATTAGTAATCACTCATCCGGAAAGATGGGGATAGCAATTGCCATGGCATTGCAGGAAAAAGGCGCCGAAGTGAGACTGGTATTGGGACCTTCCCCAAACGTTAGTCCTATTGAGGATACCATCTTCGTGACGTCGGCAGAAGATATGTATAAAGCCACAATGCAGGATATCGGCTCATTCGATATTATTATAATGGCAGCTGCTGTGGCCGATTATAAAGCAGCTACTCCTACTAACGGTAAGATAAAAAAGGGAGATGAAGAATTTTTTGAGTTGAAACTGGCAAGAACACGGGATATACTGCAAGCAGCCGGTGAAATAAAAGGAAAAGATCAGATATTAGTTGGTTTTGCACTCGAAACAAATAATGAGAAGGGAAACGCGTTAAAGAAACTGAGAGAGAAAAATCTTGATATGATCGTTTTAAATTCTCTCCGGGATGAAGGTGCTGGCTTTGGTAAAGACAGTAACAAAATCACTATTTTTGATAAACGGGGAAATGAATTTCCATTTCAAACAAAGTCTAAAAAACAGGTTGCCAACGACATTATTACAACCATCATACAATATCAAAATGCGTAAATTATCTTTATTCTTGGTTTTTATTCTTGCGTTTCAGTTAGGCCAGGCCCAGGAATTACGGGCAAGGGTAAGTGTACTTGCGAATAGGGTTGAGAATACAATCGACAAGAAAGTTTTTGTTACTCTTCAGACTGCTTTGAACAATTTTATTAACAACAGGAAGTGGACGAGTGATAATTTTGCACCTGAAGAAAAGATCGATTGCAGTTTCTTACTGAACCTGGAAGGAACAAGTGACGCAAATGTATACAAGGCTTCACTCACTATACAATCTGCCCGACCCATATTCAACTCATCATATATATCCCCGATTATTAATTTCCAGGATCAGGATGTAACTTTCAAATATATTGAGTTTCAACAATTGGAATTTAATGAGAATCGTGTCGCTGGCACAGATGCGTTAGCTTCGAACCTTACGGCCGTAATCGCTTATTACATCGACCTGATTCTTGGTTTAGACTATGATTCATTTTCTCAACGTGGAGGAGATATATATTTTCAAAAAGCACAGAACATTATTAATAATTCGCCTGAAGGCCGTAATATCAGTGGATGGAAACCCTTCGATGGTATTCGTAATCGATATTGGTTAATAGAGAATTTACTTAACAGCCGGTACACACTTATTCACGATGCCTATTATTCTTACTATCGTTTGGGAATGGATAAATTATATGACGATGAAATAACTGCAAGAAGCCAGATACTAAATGTACTTAGCTTATTAAATACATTCAATGTTGAAAATCCAAATACCATGGTATTGCAATTTTTCTTCCAGGGGAAAGCCCAGGAGCTTATTAAGATATTTTCTAAGGCCACTCCTCCTGATAAAACAAGGGCATTAGAATTTCTTCAGAAATTAGATATTTCGAATGCATCGAAATATAAAGATGGCTTAAAATGATTAAGGGCACTGTATTATTATTATTGATCGTATCCATTTATTCCTGTGCGGGTAAAACTCACTATCCTAAAGGGGTCATGAAACAACAACAAATGCAGGAAGTTTTATGGGATATGTTAAAAGCCGATGCGATAGCATCTGAAATTGTAAGAACAGATTCTTCTATAAAATTGACAACTAAAAATATAGAGCTATATAAAAAAGTATTCATTGCACATAAGATCACACGCAATGATTTTGAACTTAGCTATTCTTTTTATGAAAAACACCCGGAGTTAATGAGGGTGCTGCTCGATAGTATGAATGCAGAACGGGATCGGAAAAGTGCCATTATCAACCGACCTCCATATCCTATAGATAGTTCAAAAATTTAAACATGAATAAGCATGAATAAAGTATATCCAGGGGCTGATGAAGCCATAATTGATGTTAAAGATGGTGATATCATCATGCTTGGTGGTTTTGGCTTATGTGGGATACCGGAAAATTTAATTGCAGCTCTCGTGCGAAAGGGTGTGAGCAGGCTTACCTGTATATCAAATAATGCCGGTGTGGATGATTTTGGTATTGGTTTAATGCTCAAATTGAAGCAGGTAAAAAAAATGATCTCATCTTATGTAGGCGAGAATGATGAATTTGAACGCCAAATGCTAAGTGGCGAACTGGAAGTTGAATTAATTCCACAAGGAACCCTAGCCACACGATGTATGGCAGCAGGGTATGGGATGCCGGCCATATTTACTCCTGCGGGTGTTGGCACAGAAGTGGCTGAAGGAAAAGAAACCAGGGAGTTCAAAGGAAAGGAATATCTTCTGGAACATGCATTTGATGCTGACTTTGCCCTGGTAAAAGCATGGAAAGGAGATACTGATGGCAACCTTATCTTTAAAGCCACTGCAAGAAATTTCAATCCTTTAATGGCAATGGCTGGTAAGATCACCGTTGCAGAAGTGGAGGAATTGGTTCCTGCAGGAGAGTTGGATCCAAATAATATTCATACACCTGGAATCTATGTAAACCGGATATTTAAAGGAACCAACTATGAAAAGAGGATTGAACAACGCACAGTAAGAAAAAGCCAGGCTGGCCAATAAATAATATTCGCAATGTCATTAACTAAGGAACAAATAGCTCAAAGAATAGCCAGGGAATTAAAGGATGGATATTATGTAAACCTTGGCATTGGGATACCCACCCTGGTGGCCAACTACATTCAGTCTGATATAGCAGTATTTTTGCAATCAGAAAATGGATTACTGGGTATGGGTCCATTCCCATTTGAGGGGGAGGAAGACCCGGATCTGATCAATGCAGGGAAGCAAACTATCACAACCCTTCCAGGGTCTGCATTTTTTGACAGCGCAATGAGTTTTGGTATGATCAGAGCTGGAAAGGTTGACCTCACAGTGCTTGGTGCAATGGAAGTGAGCGATCTTGGAGATATTGCCAACTGGAAAATTCCAGGAAAGATGGTTAAAGGAATGGGGGGTGCTATGGACCTGGTAGCCAGTGCTAAAAATATCATTGTGGCAATGATGCATACCAATCCAAAAGGACAATCCAAATTATTACCTCGTTGCACACTTCCATTGACTGGGGTAAGATGTGTGAAAAAAATAATTACCGATCTGGCGGTCCTTGATATCACTGAAAATGGATTTGAATTAATTGAAAGGGCTCCTGGGATCTCTGTAGAAGAAATTAAAAATAAAACGGCTGGAAGATTGGTTGTAAGAAATGAGGTTCCGGAGATGGACCTTACTTAATCGATCAATGAATTCTTCATGGCATAGAATACGAGTCCCACCGAATTCTTAACGCCGAAACGTTCCATAAGCCTGTCTTTTATTGCCTCCACGGTACGTGGACTAATTTCCATTTTTTGCGCAATTTCACTTGCTGTAAATTCCATACATACAAGGGTTAATACTTCTTTTTCCCTATCGCTAATGACTATTTCGCTATTAAGGTTCGGGTTGAATTTTTGCTTTGAGTAGTTCTTCTTAATAAGTATTTTATTCACAAAATTGTTCAGGTAAAAACCTGTTCGCATTACATCTGAGATGGCTTTTTTTATCTCAGATGGTTCAGTATTTTTTAATAGATATCCATTGGCTCCACTTTCCATGAGGTGACCTACAAAGCGTTCATCCTCATACATGGTCAGAATGATAATACGTATTTCAGGAAAGTGTTTATTAATATACTTGGTGGTTTCAATTCCATCTTTTACCGGCATTCTAAGATCCATAAGAATTATATCCGGCTTAGCCTCAGCAACCCCTTTTATCATTTCTTCTCCATTATCAGCTTCCATTACAAATTTGATATTTGTATATTGGCGCATAGAAAGGATCACTCCTTTCCGGAAAATCTGGTGATCATCTGCTATCGCTACTCGTACGTCGTCCATAATTTGTATAATAAAGGTAGAGAAAGTTTAGGTAGAGTGACGGTATTCATATAGCAATTACATTGCCGGTTCTTTTGGTACTTCGATGGTAACCTTATAATAGGTATGTGAAGCATCTATCTCGAAGAAGATCCTACCCTTAAGTACTTTTATCCTACTTTGAATATTCTTCAATCCAAGGCCGGTAGAAACATTATTAAGCCTGTCGAATTCGGATTGGATAAGTCCCTTCCCGTCATGATGTATCCTGAAATAAAGGTTTTGGCCATTGGTATTCTGGGTAAGGTGGATAAAGCCTGAATTACTGTGTTTCATAATATTGGTTACCAACTCCTGGATCACCCTGAACACAAGTAGTTCCTGCTCAAGCTTCATACGAACCCTATAATCGTGAAAACGTACACTGGCATTCAGGTTCCCGGAGGCGTTCATTTTCTGGAAGAGATCGGTCATTGCAGATTCCAGGCCAAAATTCTTTAAGGTTGGTGGCATCAGGCTGTGCGAAATATTCCTTATCAGTTGTATAGCGTCGTCAATAATTTGCTTGGCATTATAGATAGATTGTAATTGTATTGCAGGTTCCTGGTGGATTAGATTTTCGTTAAGGTATAACCTGGCTGTGGCAAGCAATGGTCCTGCATCATCGTGGAGATCTGCAGCAATACGCTGCCTTTCTTCTTCCTGGAAGCGTATAGAGGCCTGTAACAGCATTTGTTGTTTATCATCTTCCAGCTTTTTCATCTGTAACTGGTAGCGGATAACTTTCCTCTGATGAAAGATCACGAACACCACTATCCCTATCGCCATTACAAACATTCCCAGGGTGCCGAAAAACAGCACGGTTGAAACAGTATCCGGATTGTTATTCACTTGTAAAAAATACATGTCTCGGATTAAGCTGTTAAGATAAGTTATTTATAGACTTTATACTATCCCAGTCTCCTGATAAATGAGTGTCTGTAAAATTGTTGGGGGTTACTTTTTCTTCCTTCATCAACATTGCAACTGAAAGAAGAATGTTTTTTAAGAGATTAAATGAAAAATTGATAATAACATATTCTTTCCTGAATTCTTTATTAGGAACCATATTTTCAGCCATTATATATAAAAAGAAAGTCCCAGCCACATAGATCAAAAACGATATTATCACCCAGAAATTAATATTATTATAGATAAGGAATGAATTTGGTTTTTTTAATTGATCAAAAAAGTAATATATACACATGATTAATATCAGAACCGCCTGAACTCCGGATGTGAAGGATTCATCTAGAACTAAAAAAAAATCTATAAGCGAGGAAGCTACGAAAAGAATAACGACAACAGGAATTATCTTTTTCAGAGATTTATCGGAAATTATATAATAAAAAAAGCCTGCGAAAAAACAAAATTCCGCTACAGTAAAGATGTCATATATGGTTTCTACTAATGGATCTGCTGAGTGACCCTCTTTATGGAGAATAAAGCTAACCAATTCATTAACGATACAGTATAATATATAAAAAAAAATTACCTTTATTTCTCTACTCTTATTATTTCTTTGAAATAATAAATAAAAAATTAAAGGTAACAGGGTAGTTAAACTCCCAATATTTGGTAGGATCTTAGTTATAGTCTTGGCAATTTAAGCCAAATATAAAAAGATATACTTGAATTAAAGAATATTAAGAGCGAATGATAATAACAGGTAAAAGAATATCGTCATCAATCCAGATAGTTTTATCAGCAACGATAGCCTCTTGATTTACCATATCACCAGTATTTGTTACGACCGTGTACTCGAGGATATCTTTACCATCTTCGCCAACCCCTGTATAAACAAGGTGCTCAAGGTT
>JADGPY010000343.1 GCA_017882205.1 Chitinophagaceae bacterium | reverse complement strand
TAAACTGGTATTTCTGTTGTGTTGAAATAGTTCCATGGCCTGCTACCTTTCCGATAGGTTTAAAGTTTGTTCCGTCTGTTGAATGTTCAACAGAAAAGTAAGCGTTGTTTGTTTCATTGGCCACCTTCCATTGCAGCAGTGAAGTATTTCCATCTTTTTGTGCAGTAAAATTGAGTAAAGAAATTGGCAAAGTGCTTCCATCAATAAATGCAAGGTTCCCTGCATTGGCATAAGGAACACTTGCCATTTGCATATATAATAAATTATTCCAAATGATAGGCTGCGCCAGGTATCCGTTATTGCCGTTAGGGCTGTTATAAAGGCCAGCAGGGTTTGCAACCAATTTTATGGAGCTTCCGCCGAAATACCCTAACTGCGATAAGCCTGAAGCATTATAATACTGAAAGTAAAGATTGTTATCATAAACAATTGGCTGGTCCCAATATCCTGATCCTGCATCCGGGTTTGGATACACTTTCAAACTATTTGAAGCGCCCTGGTATTGGCCAATGTGATGCAATCCATCAGGAGTTACGTAAAAAATGTACAAATTGTTATTGTAAACAATGGGCGTATTGTAAAAACCATAAGTGGTTGCATCCGGGTTAGGGACAAGAGTAATGGTAGTGCCATCAAATTTTGCTAAACGTCCCACACTATTTATATCGACATATTGAAAAAAGAGGGTATCATTATATAGAACTGGAAAATTAGAAACACCACTCTGGTTTGGACTACCATCTTCAGGGTTTGCAATAAGGGTAGGATTATTGGTTCCATCATATTCTAAAAACTGGTACTGGTTGGCAGCGCTGAAATAGAACCAGTAAAGTTTATTATGATAAACAGCGGGAAAAACCGGGGTAACCCCACGGGTAGTATTATCGGGATTCGGTAAAATTGTCCATGAAGTGCCGTTGTAAACTGCTAAATGTTTGGTGCCACCTACAGTTACATAGCGTGAAACAATTGTGTTATTAAATACCACAGCATAGTCATTAAAAAAACCTATGGTGCTGGCATCAGGATTAGGAATGAGTGTAATACCCGAGCCATTAAATGTTCCAAACTGTGTTACACCTGACACATTAACGTAGGCAACATAAAGGGTGCTGTTGTAAATTCTTGGAGAGCCAACGAACCCGGTTCCGGGGCCCGCTGCATCAGGATTTGGGTAAAGGGTTATAGATGTGCCATCAAACGAAGCCAGTTGTTGCACACCTGCCGCATTGAGATAAATAAAAAAAAGTTTGTTATTAAAAATAATCTGAACGCTATTGAAATAAACCCCGTGCCCACCATCCGGATTGGGTATTAAAATGGGGTTGCCGCTGCCGGAGTAAACTGCCAATTGCAGTTTGGTGTTTGATGTATCCGAAGTGGAGCCACCATTGTATTCGAGCACCAAAGAATTGTTAAGAATTATAGGGTTGCCTGCATAGCCCGACAATGCACCGCCCGTGCTTGCCCATGTAAAGCTACCTGTTGAGGTAGGGTTAGGAACAACATTGATGCTTTGAGCATTCAAGTTTATACCGGTGCTGAAAGTACATGCAAGGGCAAGGAAGTGAGTAAGTAAACTCTTTTTCATTTTTAAAAGATTATAAGGTTTAGGGTTTATTGCTGTTGAAGATGCTGCTGTTTTTTAGTTGTATCTAAGGTAATTCGATGATTTCCGGCAGGCAATACTTAATTTGTATTATTAGTGAAAGTTTACGTTCCACCCGGAGTCTTAAAAGCTTCTTCTTACGAACATCTCCTGCAAGGAACGTTACTACATACTAACGCAATGTCTACTACTTGAAGCGTTGATAAGATTTAGTTTTTTTGACACCGGCTATCTTGCCTTTACAAACCATCATAACGGGATAGAGTAAACGAACAAAAAAAAATTTGAAAATAGTAAATAATATTACCAGTTTCATAGAAAAAGTTTATTGAATTTCATGGAAGAAATTACCAGGCGGTCCAAAAACTGAATTTATACAATGGCATAATAAGAATGTGTATAAGGGATAGATATTTTTCTTACAATGTCCGGTGCGGACACCTGCCAGGAATTTGGGCACCTTCTAATGTCTTAACAGAAAAAAATTATTTCGAATACGCCTGCCGTTAGGCCGCAGTAATTAAAGAGACCAAAAGCCAAATGAATCAGGAAAACGTATAAAAGAAGAATTTGAAAATGATGCCTCTTTGCAAAGTTAAAAAATATACATGGTGCCTCTTTTTACATAAGATGAGTATTTTAATTTTTAAGCGGGTAACTAACAGGTGCTAAAAATTATCAGTAACTTAAAGTTAATTTACCAGGAAATTGTTTCCTGCAATTTTACCATAAAACCTGTTTTATATGAAAAAAATATTCTTCCTTCTCATTATTATTTTCACCGGGCACTACCATGCTTCAGCCCAGGACACTTTGGTATGGAAAGAAGCCAGTAAGGAAAGCCGGCTTTACCATTCCTACAGGCTTGAAATATCAGACCCACCCTATGGATTAAAAAAAATTGAAGGATTGACTTCTAAAATAAAAGCCGTTGATGACGAAACGGGGCTCGGTGGAAAAGAGACACTTAATCAAAAAATTTATCTTCCCCTTTCGTTTCCTGAAAAATTCACGTATCACATGATCCATCCTGAATCATACAGCCAGAACTGTGATGCCATGCCTCCCATACAGGATGAACAAAAGAAAATATTTGCACAGTTACCTGATGTTTTTGGTGAGTTCAATTGGAGCGAACGCCAGTCAAAATTTTTTTTAGCCAACAGGGATTCTGTTATATTACTGATGAGAGCCTGCATATTAAAAGACAACCGTATTGGCTTAAACTTTAAACAGGTTATTGTTGATATTAATGCAAAAGAAATGATCCCTTTGCTTATAAGCATCTATAATACAAACAAGAAAGACCACGACATATTGACTATGCTGATGCTGTTAATGAAAGACAATGAATATGATCAGTTTTTGGTTTCAGCATCTTATAAAAAATTATATGCAGATAGTGATGCCAGTTACAAGGCCTGCCTTACTTTCAATACCGCAAATGAAGAATTGATTATAAAACGTGCTACCGATTTTTACAATGGCCTTCATAAATAAAATTATATCATTTATTGTTTTGTTCTCCGGTTATAACAATTCGTTTGCCCAGGCTAATGAGGGGTTTGTTTTAATACCGAAAGGGCAATATAGCGTAGGCAAAAAAGATTACCTGCTTAACCCTTTGCGTAAAGTAATAGTAGATGGCTTTTATATAGCGGTATATGAAACAACCAATAAACAGTTCGATGCTTTTGTAAAGGCAACTTCTTATACAACAGATGCAGAGCGCAATGATGACGCCCTTGTATTTCGGCCAGGCTTACCTGAGTTTAAATGGATAAACGATACAACAGCATATTGGCGCTTTCCCAACGGGAAAAATTCTGGGGGCATTGAGTATAAAATGAACCATCCTGTTACCTGCATCAGCTATCATGATATAATGGCGTATTGTAAATGGGCCGGCGTTCGCTTACCTACCCTTGATGAGTGGGAGATTGCCTGCAGGGCCGGTTCTGAGACTGATTATTTTTTTGGAAATGATGCCGGCAAAATAGGCCAGTATGCTAATATCTGGCATGGAAAAGATCATTTATTACCGGATAGTTCGGATGCATACATGTACACGGCTCCTGTTGGAAGTTTTAAGCCAAACCCCTGGGGGCTATACGATATGTATGGCAATGTATTTGAATTTTGTTCGGGTAAGCTAATAAATTCAGAGAGTAATACCATTGCTCATGCACGTGGCGGTTCCTGGTGGTGCAGTAAAAATGCCTGTAACTTTTTTAATTCTTATGATATTGGCCGGGTTAATATTCATGCATCATTCAGCAACCAGGGTTTCAGGGTAGTAAAACAGATAAAATAAAACACAATTGCTAAGTATTTCAATGATTAATTTTCAGGGCACCCTGGCGGAGAAGCCAACATCAACCCAAGTAAAGGGTATTACCAGTTTCATGAAAAAAGTTTATTGTATTTGCCGGAAGAAATTTACAGCCGCCCTAAAGCTGAGTTTATACAATGGCATAATGAGAATGTGTATAGAGGATAGATATTTGTCTTACAATGTCGGGTGCGGACATCCGCCGGGAATATGCCCGTCATTTCAATAAAAAAGTAGTATCTTTTATTTTAAATCGGAATGGCTTTTTTAAATT
>JADGPY010000342.1 GCA_017882205.1 Chitinophagaceae bacterium | reverse complement strand
GTATCATCCCGCCTGATACGACCAACAAAGGTTTCATCCTTTTCATGCGCCGTCAACGGCATAGGATAAACGAAGTTCTGAACATCATCCTGAACAACCAATCCTGGGGAGGCGGCTAATAGTTGCCTTACTTCATCCAAATCAAAATCTTTCTCAAATTCAATATTCACGCTTTCGCTATGACCGCCCATTACTGGTATCCTCACACAGGTGGCGGAGACCTTTATTGAATCATCACCCAGGATCTTTTTCGTTTCATTCACCATTTTCATTTCTTCTTTCGTGTAACCGTTTTCCAGGAACACATCTATATGTGGAATGGCGTTTAAGTCGATTTTGTGTTTGTAGGCCATCTCACCTTCAATAGAATTTCTTTCATTCATTAATTGATCTACCGCTTTCACCCCGGTGCCTGTAACGCTTTGATAGGTAGACACCACCACTCTTTTTATGGTATACTGCTTATGTAGGGGCTCTAATACCAGCACCATCTGAATAGTGGAACAATTAGGATTGGCAATGATCTTATCTTCTTTAGTAAGCACGTCGGCATTTACTTCAGGAACTACCAGTTTTTTGGAAGGGTCCATTCTCCATGCTGATGAATTATCAATAACTGTAATTCCGGCTTCAGCAAACTTTGGAGCCCACTCTAGTGATGTGCTTCCACCAGCAGAGAATAATGCCACATCTGGTTTCGCCTTAATTGCATCAGTAGCTGAAACTACGGAGTATTTTTTTCCCTTGAATTCAACTTGCCTGCCAATTGATCTTTCCGATGCCACAGGGATTAATTCATCGATGGGGAAATTTCTTTCTGCAAGTACCTGTAGCATTTTGCTACCTACAAGGCCTGTAGCGCCCACAACTGCAATTCTCATGTTTATTTGTTTTATTAAGTATAAAAAATAAGGCCTCCTTATTCAGAAAGCCTTCGTAATAAATTTTTAGTTCAATTCAAAGTTAGGGAAAAACATCCAAAAAACCAGTGTAAAACACCTTGCAGATCTTTAAAATAACATCTTTTTTAGCATATGATTAAAAAGATGGTTTGCGGTTTATTATCAATGATGATAGCTGTAACAGTATGCGAGGCCCAATTTTCTGAATCTTTTAGTGATGGAGATTTTACAAATAATCCGATGTGGGTAGGAGGCACTTCCGACTGGATGGTGAATGCTGCTTTTCAATTGCAGAGCAATAATTCAACTGCAAACAGCACCTTTTATCTGAGCACTGCCAGCACATTGGCCACTACCGCACAATGGGAGTTCTTTGCCCGGTTGGAGTTTAATCCTTCATCGGCCAACTATGTGGATATCTACTTAACCGCTTCAGCAAGTGATCTTACCTTAAGTAGTACTACAGGCTATTTTGTACGAATTGGAAATACGGATGATGAGATTTCATTGTATCGTAAAGACCCAACAGGTTTGCCAGTAAAAATCATTGATGGAGCAAACGGCATATTAAATACAAGCAACAATGTGATGAAAATAAAAATTACGAGAAATGCTTTAAATCAATGGTCCTTATTTCGCGACCTTTCGGGAACTGGAAATGCATATACTAATGAAGGTGCGGTAACAGATGCAACCTATAACACATCATCTTTTTTTGGCATTCTTGTAAAACAGAGTACCGCAAGTTTTTTCCAAAAACATTATTTTGATGATATAGAAGTTAAGGTTTACGTGCCTGATATTACGCCTCCTGTGATTACATCTGCTACCGTACTTTCAATTAATATGGTTGATGTACTTTTCAATGAACCTTTAGACATCATAAGCTCCCAGGTGGCCGGAAATTATGTTGCCAATAATGGATTGGGCTCGCCAATAACCTCAATCAGAGATCCATCCAATAACTCCCTCGTTCATTTAACTTTTGGTAATAATATTCCGAATGGTAATTCAGTGCTTACTGTTAATGGGGTGGCAGACCTGGCCGGTAATGCCATATCAAATGGTACTGCTTTGTTTAGCTTTTATACTTCACAGCAATACGATGTAGTAATTGATGAGATAATGGCCGATCCAACACCGGTTGTAGGATTGCCAAATGTGGAATGGATTGAATTAAAAAATACTTCTCCATTTAATATTGATATCACAGGATGGCGTTTGGCGAAAGCCAATTCGCAAAGCGGCCTATTTCCAAATTATATTTTAAAACCAGACAGTTTTGTAGTTGTTTGCACCGGAAGCGCCGTAACCGCTATGTCTGCATTTGGCCAGACAATTTCTGTAACCAGTTTTCCTGCTTTGGATAATGCCTCAGACCTGATCTATCTATTATCGAAAGAAAATAAAGTAGTTCATTCAGTAAAATATACTGATTCGTGGTACCAGAATGAATTGAAAAAAGCAGGAGGATGGACACTTGAAATGATAGACACTAAAAATCCCTGTAGTGGGTACTCAAACTGGAAGGCAAGCACTGATGCAAATGGAGGAACTCCCGGGAAGAAAAATTCTATAAATGCTATCAATGTTGACGTAACTGCACCAGTATTATTGAGGGCATTCGCATCAGACAGCCTGGATATGACACTTGTATTCGATGAACCCCTTGATAGCATAAAAGCTGCCATTGTAAATAATTATATGGTTAGTGAT
>JADGPY010000341.1 GCA_017882205.1 Chitinophagaceae bacterium | reverse complement strand
GTAAAAAGATTCTGGGCATTGTCGTTCCTGATAAAACTTCCTGCATTCAGGTTTTTCTCAACTATGAAACCAGCTCTTGGAGAAACAATAATGTAGCTTCCTTCAGCATTTGTTTTACCTCCTCCGTTGATCGCGATCTGCATTTTTACTTTGCGAACCGCATTCATTGCTTTTTCATATTGAAGGCGGGCCTGTATAAAATCCTTTTCAGAACTAATCCCATTTTTATATAATTGTTCTGCATTTTTAAATTCCTTTTCAGCGATTGAGGCATCACTGTTTGCGGTAGTAAGATCCGCATAGTTGCCTGCAACATCAGCGCTTTTAATGATCGCGAGTGTTTGTCCTTTGCGAACCTTATCTCCTAAAGAAACATCTACACTGACCACCTGGCCACTCGCGTTTGGAAATATCTTAACCACCTTATTGTCATCATAACTTACCTCTCCACTTAACGACAATTGGTTTTCTATGTTCTCGTTTTTAACTGTGTCTATGGTTATGATTTTCGCCAGGGAGTCTGAGATGATGGGAATCCTGCCAGTAGCTACTACCTGAACCTCCTGTTTGCAGGAAAAAAGAAAAAGGGAAAATGCTATAGTTATGAATGATATGTTTTTCATGATTTATTTATTAATGATGATCACGTCCATGCCTGCCAGGTAGTTAAGTTCCACTATTGATTTGATCAGGCCGGTATGTTGTTCTAGTAGTTTTAATTTAGTATCCTTATATGCGTCTGCAAAATCGATAAATTCAAGAAGGCTTACCTGACGTTGCTGATAACTTTTAAGCATATTCTGAAATACAGCATCATATTGCTGTGCAAAATCAAGTTGCTGAAGATCATTCACCCGTTGGTAAAATTTAATTTTAGCAACCGATGAATTGATATCATTTTCAATTTTGGAAAGCTGACCATCCAGTACTGCTTGCTGCTGTTTAATGCCAAATTGAGCAGATGCAATGTTTCCCTGGTTCTTATTGAAGATATTTATAGGCAGGGAAATTGCAAGACCTACGTAATTAGGCGCATAACTACTGCGTTGATCGTACTCTGTTCCAATACTGATATCTGGTTTAGCAAGGGCTTTCTGGTAGGCAAGATTGTGATTTTGGTAATCCAGCATCGACTTCGCCACCTTTGCATCCGTGCGGTTCTCAAGAGCTACTTGTATCAATTGTTCATTTGATGGAATGTCAGTTTTAATAACCTCCGGAAGGTGATAAGAGAAGGAAGGGGTGATGAAAACGCTGTCATTCCTGTGAAGTAATAACTTTACTTCGCTTTCAACTGGGAACAGCGCTACATCAATATTGACAAGTTCATTGCGAAGATTAAATAGCAATGCTTTTATTCGAATGTTATCTTTAACTGAAATATTTCCAGACTGTAACTGGAGGTCCATTCCCCTGACCAATGATTCCAGTTCATTTATTTCAACATCGTATACCCTTTTGATCTTAAGCTGGTGCTCAATTTCATAAAGATCACTGATCAAAGCATAACGGAGGGTTCTAACGAGATCATCAAACTGCGCTGTAGTAATGGTGGTATTATCAACAGCAAGCTGGGCAAGTTTATTCCTCTTTCCGGCCGTTTTGATCAACTGCATTATTTGCACATAGACCTGTCCGTTGGTCTGGTCATGCTTAAAAAAACCTCCCTGGCTATCATAGATATTCTGGTCTGTACTTATAACAGGATTGTCCCATAGTTTTGCCTGTCTTATCAAAGCCTGGTTGGCATCAATATTATACCGGGCAGCTAATAGCGACAAATTATTTTGGAGAAAAACTTTCTCAGCTTCAGCTACAGAGAGCCGAACTGTATCTGTTTGGGCATATACATGTGTGTTAACCGATGCAATGCATAGCATTGCTGCGATCATAAATGATCGCATACGGTACCCTTTACCTGTACTCATAAATAATAATTAATGGAAATAATAAATTGGTTGCGTAAACGTGAGGATATCACAATTGTTTACGCTTTGGGAGGAGGGGGATTGATCTCCTTAACAAATTGATAAGCATATTTATCTGATGCATGCCGTGGACGATTTACTAAATTCTCCGTCCAGGTGAAATTCAACGCCAGTTCGTATTTCTGAACTATGTATTCTGTATACTTATAAGATTGTAGCTCCTTATGCTCACGATGATTTGATTCGGGGATAGCATTGTCGTATTTCAAAACCACTTCAACAATGTATTCAACAAAAGTATCGATGTAGTTAAAATTATCTGTTTCCCCCCTGGCAATATTCATTTGTGCAGATGGCGAATCTATGCTCATATTCAATATTTGGATAGCAATCACAAATACAAAAAATCGGCTTATATGGTGTCTGATCTTACGCAAGAGTATATACGATGTGTAAAAGTATTAAATAATCAAAAAATAAAAACATAAAATTAACCCAAGCCTTGGGATTCCGTGCCTTCCGTGGCAATATTCCTCGAGCGAAGCGAGAAGCCTGTCATTTGCAACAATCCTTCTTAATAAAGAAAGATTTGATAACATTTAGAATTGAAACGAGTATTTTCCTGACTTTCATGATTACTTTATTTTCCCTTAATTAACAAACCCCCACTGAACCCCAAACCTAAAGATTAGGCCTGGGGTTGGATAATGTGGAGCAGCAAAGTTGTTGTTTGTAAATCCAAATCCGTTTGAAAAGTTTACCGTGTTCAGATTTTCAAGACGAACTATCCCGGTAAATGATTTGATTCTAAAATTCAAAAAAATATTTACATCAGGACTGTTCTTAATGGTTATAGAATCCTGAGGTACGAATTGGCCCATTACTGGCGAGAATGTGTTTGCTTTGTACGGAGTATAATAAGTGATATCAAGCCCTGTACTCAGGTAAAGATTCTTATAGAAGTTTCCTTCAAATGCCAGCCGCTGCCTGGTGTATAATAATGGAACGTGGACAGGCGTAGTACCTGTTGTTTGTTGCACAATTACATCACTGTAAAGGTTGATCCGTTTCCTGATCCTGAATGTTTTTTGTCCCTGTACTTGTGTGATATTGATTAATCCTCCAAATTGGGCTGTTTGATAGAAATTTCTAAAATAACTATAATTAGTCATAGAAATATTACGTGCCCAAAGATTGAACCTTGGATTTTCAGCCTGGGCAGATAGCACGGTTATATTTTCCTTTTTATTAGAGAGATTATTTTTAAAGTTAAATGAAGACAGGTCATTATAAATAAATGATGGAGTTCTGTTCACATTCTCAAACAATACCTGGATATCTCCAAACCGGGTATTGAGAAACCTGGTTAGTGATGCATACACC
Source organism: Chitinophagaceae bacterium (assembly GCA_017882205.1). GTDB lineage: Bacteria > Bacteroidota > Bacteroidia > Chitinophagales > Chitinophagaceae > Ginsengibacter. The sequence continues at coordinate 19,592 of JADGPY010000341.1, read as the reverse complement.
TTGTAATCACCGGAATTCAAACCAGCAGTATACAACTCTCCCTGTGCAATGGCATCCCACTTTTTATTGCGTGTTTTATTTCTATACTCCCCATGTAGTACAACATTATAAAAGCTTTTTTGTTGGGTACTGAAGGATCCTGTTAGGTTTTCTATTCTAATTCCTGCATCAATAAACTGGGCAGGATTTTTTGTTTCAGGGAATTGACGGATGGAAAAATCATTGACAAGCACTTTCCAGGAATCTTTAAGTAAGAAGGACAATCCCGTTAGTGCAGATATGGAAGTATCATATAGATTTTTATAAATACCTGAGTCTGCCTGAGCAGATAATATCCCTCCCTGCGCAATACCAATAGTATCTTGAAATTGGAAGCTATAACTGTTATAAGATAATGTGTGCTGAAAGCGTAACTTAGGATAGAATAAATATTCTTTCGTACTGTCATTTATCTGGATCGAATCTTTCTTTCCCAAATCATAGCTCTGTCGAAAGAAGAAGGTAAAATTTTTATAAGTATTGCCGGTTGTAACTTTAGTTGAGAAAACATTTGTGCCGAAAGTGGACGCATCTCCTCCAAGGTTGGTTGGTATTGTAAATCTTGCACTATTATTAGGATTCGCCAAAAGTGTATCATTCTGAATTCCTCCATTCTCAGAAGCAGCAATCGTATTGCCCAACAAAACAAAATATGCAGCATATCTTTTCCTCTTTCCCTGGTAATTACTGAACAGCCGATAATTATTGTGATTAGTATTTTGTGTTCTAAATAGGCCCGGAGCTGAAATCAACCGATACTCCAATCCGAAATTCCAGTTAGGTTTTATATTTTGAGTATGTAATACTTTTATCAATTGCTCTTTGCCAGATGCAAGCAAATAAGTTATCTGTGTATAAGGCTTTGTAGTTTTGAAGAATTTTGTTCCTTCCAGCGTATACTTATAAACATCATATTCATGAAATCCTGGATCCCATCCCGGGTTTAACAGCGGAGTAAATAGAACAGGATATGCCGCAGCGCCATTGTTTCCAAGGGTTATATAATGAGCCGGAACCGAATAAAACTTATTGAAATCATTCAATGAAGAATCGAGTCTGTTAATTTTTAAAGAATCAGGATAGCGATAAAAAATGTTTATTGAATCGGCCAGATCATCACGATGGTGGATTTTAAGCGAATCGCCTGATTTCGCGCCTTGTCCAAGGTTGCCGGCAGTACCTTTTATGCGATCCAAAATCTTGTCAGCTTGCCCCTTTGTTACCAAAGGCATTATAAATATTACCAGGATTGTTGCTTTTATAATTACGGATTTGAAATTTATTCTCATGCTTCGAAATTCTTAATTCTCAGGGCAAAGTTCAGTGTTCTTAATATGAATACCGATAAAAATCACAATCATCTTCATCGCATAGTAATTTTCGGAGAATGGGATCCTTTAATACATCAATATAATCCATAGGTTTTCCGTCTACAATAATTGTTCTGTAAACCAACCTTATCCCATGGCTGTAATCTACCCACCAATTTATATGCCCTGTATATAATGGTTGAATTGGCTTACCATCTAATTTATGCCAGCCGTATATAGCTTCCCTGTTGGGGCGGCCATCCCTGGATATTTTTCCTGAGAGCACTACATCCTTTTTAATTCCAGCGATCAATCCTTTCCTGCCATTTCTTTGTCCTTCAATAATAAGGTTGTGATGCCAAAAGATCAATGCGCTATCTCTGAATGCAAGTAACGGAACAGGTTCGATCTTTATTTTGGCGGCTGCATAAATATCATCAACCATCTTCCTTATTGGTAAAAAACAATGCAATGAATCAGCAATCTGCTGGGCAGCCATGGGGGTCATTGGCACGCGTGCAAAATCTTTATTGTTTCCAATGGATAAATAATCCGGGATAACATAATAAGTAGCAACGATGATCTTATTATTTACATCCAGCTTAACTCTTATCGGAACCATATCCCTTAAAAATGAAGGTACATTTCCGGATAGTATCTCTTTTACGATGAGTGGATCCCGCTCATTCCATTTCATCGGTCCAATGATCTTGTAAAACGAATTCCCACCTGGTGCCTCTTTATGTCTTTCCGGGACAGAAAGTTTATGTGTAGTTGTGCAGGAAAGAAAGAGTAAGGAAAAAATGTAAATACCCTTCGCATTCATAACCACAAAGTTCGCAAAGAAAATGCAATAGGAGAACACAAAGGGCTTCCTTTGTGCTTCTTTGTGGTAAAAAATTAATAACTTTCACCCAATGGGCGTACTAAAAAATCTTGATACCGCGATATGGACACTTATAATTAGTAGTGCGTTTGCTGCTATTGGTTGGCTGTTCAAAACTGAGCGTGATAAAAGATCAGAAGTGGAAAAGCAATTATCACAAAAAAAATATGATGTTTACCAGGGTGTAATCCAGTTGTTCATTGATATCATTAATGGATTACGTATGAATACTCCAATCACTGCGGAAGAAAGCCAGAGTAGGATGATTGACCTTATGAAAGACATGATCATCTATGGATCTGACCGTGTATTAATGAAGTTTAGTCACTTACGACTTAAGGCAAGTGTAGACACGCCAATATTAAACCTGAAATTATATTACGAGCTTATGCTTGAAATAAGAAAGGATATGGGCCATCCCCGCACCATAGCCAGGGAGGACGAAATGATGGGGATCTTTATCTCAGATTATTGGTCAATAAAAGCAGAATTATTAGCAGCACATGTTTGATAAGAGGATTTCTCGCGAGAAAAACAACTAAATTCGTTCCAAATTTCCTATATGAATCTTCACGAATACCAGGCTAAAGAATTATTAAAAAAATATAATGTACCAGTACAGGAGGGCCTAGCCTGTAGCACCGTTACACAGGCAGAAGAAGCTTACAGGCAAATTCATTCCCAATATGGAAGCAAGTTCGCTGTAGTTAAAGCACAGATCCATGCTGGCGGCCGTGGTAAAGGAAAAATAGTAGGAACCGAACAACGCGGGGTAGCCGTAGGTAAAAATGCAGAAGACGTTAGATCAATTGCCCAGAATATTTTGGGTGGTACCCTGGTAACAATACAAACAGGTCCTGCAGGAAAATTAGTAAACAAAGTACTTATTGCCCAGGATGTTTATTATGATGGAGCAAACCCTGTGAAAGAATTTTATTTATCTATTCTGCTGGATCGAAGCAAAGGCCGGAATGTGATCATGTATAGTACCGAAGGCGGAATGAACATTGAAGACGTTGCACATAATACCCCGGAAAAAATATTCAGGGAATGGGTACATCCAAGTGGTGGGTTACAAGGATTCCAGGCAAGAAAGATTGCATTTAACCTTGGACTGAAAGGCGAATCTTTTAAGAATTGCGTAAAGTTCGTGACTAATTTATATAATGCGTATGTGGGGCTGGATTGCAGTATGCTCGAAATCAACCCTCTCTTTAAAACAAGCGATGATAAGATCATTGCCGTTGATTGTAAGATGAACCTTGATGACAATGCATTGATCCGTCATCACGATCTTGAGTCATTAAGAGATATTTCTGAAGAAGATCCTACTGAAGTAGAAGCAGCAAAATTCAACCTCAACTTTGTGAAGCTTGATGGTAATGTAGGATGCATGGTAAATGGCGCTGGACTTGCCATGGCAACCATGGATATGATCAAGTTAAGCGGAGGGGAGCCTGCCAACTTCCTTGACGTAGGTGGAAGCGCAAATGCACAAACTGTAGAAGCTGGTTTCCGTATTATTCTGAAAGATCCTAAAGTAAAAGCTATTCTGATCAATATTTTCGGCGGCATTGTACGTTGCGATCGTGTAGCGCAAGGAGTCATCGATGCATATCAATCAATTGGTACCATAAAAATCCCGATCATTGTAAGATTGCAGGGAACCAACGCTGAAGTAGCCAAGGAATTGATAGATAAAAGTGGATTAAAAGTGCAATCCGCCATCCTGCTCAGCGAAGCCGCAGATTTGGTGAATAAAGCAGTGGCTTAAAAATGCCTGTTCTTAGCCTGCCTGCCGGCAGGCAGGTTCTTAGTGAAGAAACATAAATGCATGACTGTTTAATTATTGAATTTGTATTAAATTATTCATATTTGCAATAAATAAAACTAATTGTCCAGCCAGCCGCATATTACCGTCCCCCTATTCAACAAAAAAGAAATTCAGGTTATTCGACTAATTTGTAAGCAGTATACAAATCAGGAAATAGGCGCTAAAGTAAAGCTCAGCAAACGAACAGTGGAAGGCTACAAGATAAGGATCCTTGCAAAAACAAAGGCAAAGAATTCCGTTGGTATTCTTCTCTACGCATTAAGAAATGAGTTAGTTAAAATATAACCACTAAGAGAGGTTGAGTGTAAGATTGAGATAATTCTCAACCTCAGCCTTCTTACATTTTGCCCTTGGGTTCTCTCCGATAGAACCTATACCCTCCTCCCTCGCTAATAAGTTTACAATCTTTACAGGTAGAATCAAATTTATCGTTGGTGATCTTAACTACAAAATAGGCAGGCTTATCAATATTGCCAGTCATAAGGGAGTCTTCATCATTGAACCTGGTTGGACCAGGCTTTTCGAAATAAAAATAATGCGCGTAACTTTTAAAAGCTACCGGTGTTACATACACATCTTTACCAGCAATGCTTTTATAAAAGTTGATCACTGTTCCCTGTGAATATGCTTCAATCTTCGGCACAACCATTACCAGGTAGAAGAATAATATGATCGCTGTTGAATAAAATAAGACCAACAGTCCTTGTTGAATTTTCCTTCTTGCTATGATGACCAGTCCAGTTATTATACCCAGGAAGTAAAATATGCCGACCATGAATTCATAGCCATCCCAATGCACCGGTAATTGAAGTGCAGCTATGGCAACCGGGTCTTTAAGTTTCGAGATTAGCCATTGTGGATGTTCTGCAGCAATGGGAAGGGCTGTCAATAGGAAACTGAAAACAAATCCGGTAAAAGCAAGTATCCAGAGAACATAAGGAGCAGGCTTCTTTCCAGATAAAAGTTTTTCAATATACAGGCATGCTATAAAAGACAATGGAAGATAAGAGAGCGATGAATAATGCACGATCTTGGTGGTCACAATGGTAAAGAGGATCATTACTGTCCAGAACAATATTTTCATCACCAGTGAAAATTGATTAGTTGCCTCGTTGTTTTTTCTGAACAATACAGGCAGTGCTAAAACCGAGATCGGGAAGCAACCTAAGAAGACCACAAGAAAATGATAGTAGATCGGTTCCTGGTGACCAGCAACCGGGGTGCGAAACAGCTCTACCTGGTATGATAGGAATTCTTTAAGGAACCAAAATCCATTGGCCATAACTTCTGCACCGAACCAAAAAAAGGTTACTACACTGAAACAAACTAAGAAAATCAGGATCTTCTTTATCCCTGGAAAATTTTTGAACCTGGTAAAAATAAACCATGCTGCAAATGTGATCAGGAACATCAGCAATCCTACAGGACCCTTGGTGAGATTTGATAAGCCTATCAAAGTACCTGCAACCGCAACATACATCATAGACCTCCGCATAACCGGTTCCTTAATAGCCCTAAACATAAAGTAAATGCCAAGGAAAATAAAATAGTTGAACACGGGGTCAATGATTCCCGATTTGAAATAGACATACGGCAAAATAGTTCCCAGGTAGCACATAGCCCAGAAAAATCCAAATTGTGCATTTTTCTCTTTTTTACCTATAAAGTATAAGGTGAGTAATGTAATTATGCCAAACACTGCATTTGGTAACCTGGCAGCAAATTCATTAATACCAAACATATTCATACTTATAGCTTGCAACCAGAAGAATAACGGTGGTTTTTCCCAAAAAGGCTGAAAGTTGATCATCACTCTATGATAGTTATGGGTAACAATCATCTCTCTTGCAGATTCGGCAAAATTTATTTCATCCCAGTCAAAGAGGTGGACCTTCCCAAGATTCGGAATAAAGAATATTATTGATGATAAAAAGATCACCAACAGGTACATCCTGCTTCTTTGTTTTTCTTCTAGGCTAATAATTTCCATTTATAGATCCCTGTCTTGGTTAAGAAATAAAGAAAAGAAACTCTTAATACCCCAAGTCCATATTGAATACTGCGTTTTAAGTTGATGGAAGAAGCTTCCTCAAAATACTTAGTAGGACACGTGATCTCAGCAATTTCAAAGTCATTGTAAAATATCTGCGCGATCAATTCATTATCAAAGATGAAATCGTCCGAATTGCGGGAAAAGTTTATTTTTTCCAGCACTTCCCTATCATAAGCCCGGTAACCAGTGTGGTACTCAGATAACTTTTGGTTCATCAGTAAATTCTGAAATAAAGTAAGGAATCGGTTGGCTATGTATTTATACAATGGCATCCCTCCTTTTAAAGCACCTTTACCCAGGATGCGTGATCCAAATACTACTTTATACAGGCCATTGCCGATAACGGAAATCATTGGCATAATTAATAATGGTGTGTACTGGTAATCCGGGTGAAGCATAACAATAATATCTGCACCGAGTTCCAACGCTTTATTGTAACACGTTTTCTGGTTGCCACCATAACCCTTATTTTCCTCATGGCGAATAATATGTTTGATTCCAATTTTATTGGCAACCTCAATGGTATTATCCCTGCTATTATCATCAACCAAAACGATCTCATCTACAATATCACGGGGTATCTCACCTATAGTTTTTTCAAGCGTAAGCGCGGCATTATAGGCTGGCAATACAACAATAACCTTTTTGTTCTGATACATATGCGTCGGATAAAAACTAAAAATAAGTAAAAGAATAGTGCTATGTTCTAAGAACCTTTTTAACCTCATAAACCCCACTAAATAACCATGCCTTCTTATTAGATATCTCAATGCACTTATATCTTGTTCTCACTTTCAAACCCTTCTTAAATACCCTTCCACCTTTAATGCTAAATAAACTTCCTTCGGCCAATTCCTCCACGAAGGCAAATCCCTCCTTTTTATGATCGTAATTCCTCAAAACACGCATAAGGTGAGTATCAGCACAACTGCTTGCAGCAGGACTTTTTAATGTCTTCAATAATATTTTTTCAATATCAGCGGGGAAGAATTTGTGAGGAATAAATTCATTAAGTATATTGCTGTATTCAGTTTTCCATTCCTTTCCATGAGGTTGGATCCGGTGACCATATTTCTCAAATGCTAATAAATGCGCAAGTTCATGAAGCAAGGTGATAAGGAATGAATATTTATTCAATGATCCATTTACACTTATGCGATGGGTTTTATCATACACCTTGTTACGATAATTACCCAGGATACTTTTTCGATCACGCGTTACCGTCAGGTGAACCTTATACTTCTGAATATAATGAACTACCTGGTCAAAACAGCCTACAGGCAGGAATGAAGTAAGCTCAGCGAGGGGTGATTCTTTCTTAGGCATCTTTTTTACGGGCAGCTTTCATTAATCCGGTTACTTCCATCGCTGTGTATAAAACGTACAAACCCATTGCACTAAAAAGTGCAGGCTGGTTTACTTCGCCTTTATTGGTGAAAATATAAATGGATACGGCGATCATGCAAACGAACAATTTGATAAGCATAGACACATTTACTCCGCGGATGAAAGCCTGAGTGTTTGGCGAAAGCATCGCCTTTCGTTGTACCAGCAAGGAAGAAATACTTATGCCAAACAGCAGGCAATTTGCTATAAATAAAAATCCTATATCGAAATGATGCTTCAGTAGGAAGCCCCTCAACAGGAAGATCATAAGATTTGCCAATATAAACATAATCAATATGGATAAAAATATTCTATTCGTTCGTCGCATCATTTTTCTTCGATGTGTCTTTTATTATTGTTACAATTACCCCCACAATTATCAGTAATGGCAATATCCAAACAAACCAAGGGGTGGAAAATTTGAGCCATTGATCTGCCTTCAACCCAATGAATACACCTACGCCTATGCTGACAAGAAACTGTGTGGCCAACCCTGCGTATCGCAAAAGCTGTCTATCCCCCTTTTTTTTATCTGTGATCATCCCTGGTATTATTCGTTGCCCATTGCCCCTTAATCATTTGACTTATCCATGGTCTCCAATTTCAAAATGGTTGTATCCTTAGGAACTATCTTACCCTGTAGAACTTTCTCAATATTATCAATGTATTGCTGTTTAAAAATCAAAGTTCTCTCAATAGAATCGGCCTCCACTTTAAGGCTTTGCAATTCCTTTGCCTGCCGGGTATCACCATAGCCAGGAATGTATAACTTAAGGGGGGTAAAAGCAATTAATGCCACAGTTAAGCCAACCAATACAACAAATAATGTGCACAAAACAATATAAACACTTAGCCTTGTAAGTTTAAAAGTAACTACTTCCTCATAGGTATCCTCATTCATCACTACCAACCGGTAACGATTCCTCAACCGTTTCAGAGTACTGTTGGCATCCAGCATTGCCATATCCGTTTTTTAGCGATGTTAAAAATAATAAAGCGGGGTCATTTAATGGCATATTAGCCTAAAATAACCGTATTTTTAAAATAATTTTGCCTAATTGGAGTTTTACTCCTGCACAATAGACCTAAACATTAATCGTACATGCGCCCCTGGATCTTACAAGCTGCTTTTATTCTGTTATCCTGTTTTTTTATGGAGCCCCGTGCTTCTGCACAGCTTGGCAAGATAACCCTCGACCTCGAGAAAGACAAACCTGAACAATATAAAGAGAAGATATTAAAATCTGAAAGAACGGGTGAAAAAAAGTTCACGATCCCCCGCAGGATCATGAACAATACCACCACGCATTACAACTATTATTTCAATGCCAATAATAAGCTGAACGCTGTACTAGAAAGAGCTCGGATGGCCAATAAGGACAATTTTGCCAAGCTGATAGCTTTCTATGGATATTCTTTAACCAATACTGCAACACAGGGAAGTGAGTTGGATTCAGTGATTTACAAATGCACCGCCGGAATATTACTGCATGATCTAAGGAGCGATTGGGTAGACAATTTGTATCTACTTATTGGTAAAGCATATTTACTGAGAAAATATCTTGATTCAGCATCAATGACCTTTCAATTCATTAATTACAATCTATACCCCAACAGGAAGATGGATGATGATCAGATGATTGTGGGGTCCAACGATAATGGCGGTAGTGCTATGAGCATTGCTAATAAAGAAAACCGAAGTATACTGGCTAAAACATTTTCGCTCCCTCCTAGCAGGAACGATGCCCTGGTATGGCAGATCCGGACTGCTATTGAACAAGAACAATACTCCGATGCAGCGGGATTGATCAATACATTACAGAATGATCCAATTTTTCCAAAGCGCCTGAAACCAGATCTTGAAGAAGTAAATGCCTACTGGTTTTACAAACAGGGTATCTACGACAGCGCAGCATTTCATCTTGAAAAAGCGCTCAGCAATGCTGAAGACAAACAGGATAAGGCACGCTGGGAATTCCTGCTGGCACAATTGTACGAGATCAACAAACAACCTGCAAAGGCTTCTGAATATTACAACAAAGCCGCAAAGCATACTACTGACCAACTTATGGACATTTATGCAAACCTGAACAATGCTAAAATGTACAAAGGCAAAGATGCCAGGGAACTAGAACGAAGTATCTCCAACTTGCTGCATATGGCCCATAGAGACAAATTCGAGAACTATCGCGATATTATCTATTTTTCAGCAGGTGAATTGGCACTGGAAAAACCTGATACTGCCGCTGCTGAATTCTATTTTAAGAAAAGCCTGAAGTATAATGACGCCAACCTCTCATACAAAAACAGGGCATTCCTTACATTGGCTGAAATTAACTTTAAAAGAAAAAATTACAGGGCAGCACAAGCTGATTATGATAGTCTCCAAACTTCTGATACAACGCTCACTAATGTCGATCAGATCCTGGAAAGAAAAAATGCCCTCACCAAGCTGGTTGCACAAGTAACCATCATTGAACATGAAGATAGCCTTCAAAAGATCGCTGCAATGTCACCGGCAGACCAGGAAGCATTTGTGAAAAAACTTGCAAAAAAGCTTGCAAAAGAAAAAGGACTTAAAGACGAGGATAACACTTCTACCCCCATCTATAGTTTCACTGATAACAAAAATCTATCTCCCGACCTCTTTTCTGATAATACCACCACAGGTGACTGGTACTTTTACAACCCGGCAATTAAATCAAGGGGCTTTAATGAGTTTAACTCCAAATGGGGTAAAAGGATAAACATTGATAACTGGAGAAGGAAATCTGCAATAGATGCAAGTATTACCAATCCTACCAGTGTTATGAATCAACTTGATAGCATTTCCAAAAAAAATAACAAGCCAGTCGTAGCCACCACATCCGATGATATAAGCTATGAGGCAATGCTTTCCAACCTGCCAACCACACCTGAAAAATTAAAAGTATCGAATAGCCGGATAGCCATTTCATTGTTCGAACTCGGAAAAATATACCAAAATGGTCTTGAGGATTATGCACTGGCGGCTGAAACCTATGAACGTTCTTTGGTTCGTTATCCAGACAGCCTTCATGGAGGTGAGCTTTATCTAAACTTATATTTCTGCTATCAGAAACTCGGTGATCTAAATAAAGCAAATTACTATAAGAGCCTCTTGTCGGCTAAGTTCAAAAATAGCCCGTCCGAACATTTATTAACCAATCCCAAATCATCAGTACCCACTACTAAAAACCCGGCTGCAACAAGGATGTATGAAAGTATCTACAACCTCTTCCTGGAAGGAAATTTTACAAAAGCAGTTCAGGATAAAAAAGAAGCCGACAGCTTATATGGTGACAATTATTGGAGTCCACAGTTATTGTACATTGAATCAGTTTATTATATTAAACAGCGGCAGGATAGCATTGCCATAAATGTTTTAAACAATATAGTAAGCCGATACCCGGGATCACCTCTAAAAACTAAAGCGGCTAATATGATCGCAGTGTTAAAAAAAAGGAGTGAGATCGAATCCTATCTAACTAACCTCCAGGTAACTCGTATGACCGATGATTCCATCGCAGTAAAAAGCAATCCCCCTGTTACTAAAGTGGTAACCAATCCACCAAAAGAAGTGATCAAACAACCAGCAGATAAAGTGGTGAACACTGTTCCCAAAGAGCAGCCCGCAGTAACGGGTGCATTTACATTTGCCATGGAAGCTGCACAGTATGTTGTTATGGTCCTTGACAAGGTTGATGGGGTGTATTTAAACGAGGCCCGAAACGCCTTCAACAGGTATAACCTGGAGAAATATGCCGATCAACATGTATCGATCAGCAAGGATGCTCTGGATAAGGATAAAAGCATCCTGGTGTTCAGCAAGTTCGCAGATGCCAATTCCGCTTTCGCTTATGAAGAAAGGATAAAAAAAGCTGCACCATCTGAAATTTCCTGGCTGCCAGCATCAAAATATTCTTTTATTATAATCTCAGAGCCGAACTTGCAACTATTAAAGGAGAATAAAGATCTACCTGCTTATAGGAGCCTGTTAAATAGCAAGTTTTCAGGGAAGTTTTAATTACAAAAAATGAAGAAATCGGTTAAAGCAGGTTCGATGAAGAAATCGGTGAAAATCCTATGGTGGGTAGTTCTTGGTGGCCTTGGATGCTTTCTGCTACTGCTAATTATTGCCAGCATTGGCCTCCCTTCCTTACAGGAATTAGAAAACCCTCAGGCAAACCTGGCTACAGAGATTTATGCAGATGACGGACAAACATTAATGGGGAAGATTTATGCTGAAAACAGGAGCCCGGTAGATTTTAAAGATATTTCAAAACATGTACTGGATGCATTGATATCTACTGAGGATGAACGTTTTTATGATCATTCAGGCATCGATGCAAAAAGTATTTTACGCGCTATAAAAGGTCTCGGAAGAGAGGGCGGCGGTAGTACTATCACCCAGCAATTAGCAAAACAAATATTGCACCAGGGATCAGGAAATATACTCATAAGAAGTTTTGACAAGCTGAAAGAATGGATCGTTGCAATAAAGCTTGAAAAGAATTTTACCAAACAGGAAATTATCTCTCTATACCTGAATCGTGTGCCCTGGGGAAATATTTACGGGATAAGGAACGCTTCAAGAGTATATTTTCAAAAAGAACCTTCACAGCTCACTACAGATGAAGCTGCCTTATTAGTGGGAATGCTTAAAGGACCTGGAGAATTTGATCCCGTTCGCCATGAAAAGGCTTCTCTTGCAAGAAGAAATACTGTTCTTGATCAAATGGTGAGAAATGATGTGATCAAAGAGTCGGAAGCAAATGACCTGAAAAAGAAGCCTATTGGGATAAAATATAAGAAGCTTGATGAGCACCTTGGTATTGCCCCCTACTTCAGAATGGTATTAACCAAGAAGATGGATGAGTGGTGCAAAAGTCACACCAACCCCCAAACAGGTAAAAATTATGACCTCTATAGGGATGGGCTTAGAATTTATACTACTATTAATCCGAAAATGCAACTCTATGCAGAAGAGGCCGTGGTAATGCACATGAGCTCAATGCAAAAAAAATTCAATAGCCAGTTAGGTAAAGATGTTTGGAAAAACCACGAGGACATCCTGGAGCAGGCTATGATGGTAAGTGAACGCTGGAAGCAAATGGATGAGGATGGGATCGATTCTGTTACCATAAGGAAATCTTTTTATGTGCCTGTGAAAATGAAAGTTTTTGCATGGAATGCAAAGCGTGAGAAGGATACTGTAATGACACCAGTTGATTCAATCAAGTATCTCAAGCAGATGATGCAGACTGCTTTTTCTGCTATCGATCCTCTTACAGGAGAAGTTAAAGCCTGGGTGGGAGGAATAGATTTCAAATGGTTTAATTTTGATCACGTTACTACTCACCGCCAGGTAGGGTCTACTTTCAAACCACTTTTATACACTCTCGCACTCATAGATGCCGGCCTTACACCTGCCAGTTATATCGGAGGAAGATCTATAACGCTTGCTGATAAAACCATAACAGGTAAGGGAGGCACAATGGCTTACTGCCTTGCTAAATCATTGAACGCGGGAGCTTACGACCTTATGAGCAAGATAGGCCCTAAGAAAACTGCTGAATTTGCTCATCAGTGCGGAATTCAGAGTTCCATACCTATAGTTCCTTCAATAGCATTGGGTACTGCTGATCTTACTTTGATTGAAATGCTTCGCTCTTACACCATGTTCCCAAACCGTGGTGTTAATACACAACCTTATTTTATAAGCCGGATTGAAGATAAAAATGGAAATATTCTACAAACCTTTCAATCCGAGACCAAACAAATCATTAGTGAAGCAGATGCTTATACGATGTACAAAATGATGCAGGGAGTTGTTGACTTTGGAACAGGTCATGCTATGCGCGATAGATTTGGAATTAAAAGCCCCATGGGAGGAAAAACTGGAACTACACAAGCCAATACTGATGGCTGGTTCATAGGCTATACCCCACAATTGCTTGCGGGTACCTGGGTTGGTTGTGATGATGAATTCCTAAAGATCAGGTGGACGTATGGTGGTAATGAAATGGCAATGCCCGAATGGGCTTATTTCATGCAGAAAGTTTATGCGGACAGACATTTGGGCATTGATCCAAAAGCCGAATTTCAACGTCCTGTAGAACTTGATAATAACCCGATTTATGCAGATGCTAAAACGTTTGATAACCTCGTCAATACAGGGGAAGGATCTGAAGACCAGGGAAATGGTGCTGCAGCCGACTATGAGGGTAGTGAACTTGCAGCCCCAGTTGAATCTGATTTCGACAAAAACCAATTCAAAGACAAAAACTTAGACTTACCAACAAAAGATAAAGAGTTGCTCATCCCAAAGGATGAAAAAAAAGATGTGATAAAACCTGAACCCGTTAAGACAGACGGTAAACCTCTTGATAAGAAGGATACAAAACTCAATTCAGCTGTCAAGCCCGATGATAAATCAAAAAAGCCCATCCCGAAACCTGTAAAAGCAGGTAACGATTATTGATCTTGCTATACTGATTTTATTTTCAAACTTAAATATCATCATGTGAAAAAAATTCTCCGAATTGTATTGACTACTTTATTTTTCATTTTCAGTATTCCATTGATGTACGGATGGGGTGGATGGGGCCACAGGCATATCAATCGTGCTGCAGTATTTTCACTTCCCGAAGAGATGCGCGCATTTTATTATAACCACATCGACTTTATTACAGAAGGCGCTGTAGTACCAGACCTGCGTCGCGGCTTGCTGAATGACAGGGCAGAAACTCCACGCCATTTTATTGACATTGAAGATTTCAAAAACACATCTATCGATGCCTTGCCCCGGACAATGAAAGAAGCGTATGCAAAATATGATAGCGCTTTTTTACAAAAAACAGGCATACTGCCATGGTATATACAATCAATAATGGATAAACTGACCACTGCTTTTAAAAGAAAAAACAGGTCTGAGATAATTTTCCTTTCCGCAGAATTGGGTCATTACGTAGGTGATGCACACATGCCCCTGCATACAGCAAGTAATTATAATGGTCAGCTATCTAACCAAAAGGGAGTACATGCATTATGGGAATCCACTATACCAGAAGTATTTGGCAATACTTATAATTTTAATGTTGCAGAGGCTAAATACATAGACGATGTAACTGCCGAAACATGGCATATGATAGGCCAATCACACGATCTTGAACTTACTTTATTAGCTGCCGACAAGAAAGTTCGAAGCACGATTGCACCAGATCAGATGTACAAAAAAGATGCAGCCGGTAAAAATGTGTTAGCCTATAATGAGCCAGTTTTTTCAACAGAGTATGCAACTCAATTTCATACTGCATTAAATGGAATGGTAGAAAAACAAATGCGCTTATCTGTTATAGATGTGGCTAACTATTGGTACACCGCCTGGGTAAACGGAGGCAAGCCCGATCTGGCCCTGCTTGATGACCCTTCCCTAACTAAAAGAAATAAAAAGAATTATAAAAAAGAATTGAAGGCATGGAATAGTGGAAGGTTGCTGAATTTGAACCTTAGTGGCGATTAGGGACGAGCAGCGGGCGGGGCGCTTCCAGCGACCTGACCGCTTTTAATAATTCCTCAATTTCATCTCTACTCTCCTGTTCTTAGCCTTGCCTGCAGCAGTTTTATTGTCGGCAATCGGCTTATCTGCACCAAAACCAGCGGAGCTAATACGACTTTCATCTATTCCTTTACTCACTAAATAAGCTTTTACAGAGGCCGCCCTATTTTCTGATAATACCTGGTTCTTTTCCTTAACCCCCGTAATATCAGTATGGCCTTCAACATCCACTTTAAATGTTGGATTATCTTTCAATACCCGCACCACATTATTTAACGAAGAATAAGATTTTGCCAGCAGTTTTGCACTTCCACTTGCAAAAAAGATATTCTTTGCTGCAGTATTCACTTTTTCAATTACTTCTGCTTTGATAACAGGACATCCGAAGTTTGAAGCAGGGCCTGGTTCGTTAGGACACTTATCCTCTTCATCATTTACTCCATCTCCATCAGTATCAGGAATTGGGCAACCATGATAACGGGCAACCCCAGGAACAGTTGGACACTTATCTTCCTCATCATTGATACCGTCCTTATCAGTATCCGGAATCGGGCAACCACGATACTTTGCAAGACCTGGTACATCCGGACAATCATCATCTTTATCGGCAATGCCATCACCGTCTCGATCAGGGCATCCGTGCAAAGCTGCTGGTCCAGCCTGGTCAGGACATGCATCAAGGCTATCTGGGATTCCATCACCATCCCGATCAGATGGTGGAGCCACCGTAGGCGCCATAACCGGCATCTCTACTACCTTAGAACTTGCTGGCTCTTTTTTTTTTGTGTTATATTACCAGCAAAGCCTATGCTATGATAGAAATGATAGGCTGCGCCCTCAGTTACCGGGATGCGGTAATCTGAACTTAACAAAATAAATGCGTCTTCAGAAAGAGCTACCTGAAAACCAAAACCTACAGGTGCAAATGCAGCATACGTTACTGTATACTTGCTTGCACCCAATCCAAGATGCATAAAGGGAACAACCCAATATTTATCCGAAAGCAACTTAAGGTTCATCCCGGCCGTAGCTTCTAATAAAAAATTAGTGTTGAAAGGTACTGCCTGATTTTCGAATGGATAACGAACAAAGGAACCTCCAAGAGTCGCAAGAAAATCAACATGAGTTGAGATTCCCTGCATATAACTGATAGCCAAGCCAGGGTTAAGGTTCTTCCCAAGTAATATTTGCCTTTTGTCAATTAGATACGAAAGGCCATTTTTTCTTATATCTTTTGCCATCTGGAAATCAGATACAAAGAAATTAATACCAATGGTAGGGCGCTTTTTATATGAGTCCTGCGCAAAAACCGAGGTAATAAGAGCGATTGAAAAAAGGGATAACAGAATTTTCTTCATAATAAGTTCAGTTTCGTATCGGACAAAAATAGCTGCTTAGTTTGAAAACAGGAAATTAATTACCCACAAAATGGTTACAGCTCTGGATATAGACAAATAAAATGAAACTATTGTTGCACCTACCTGAGAATTTCAATTATTTATGCCTGGTCCTTTTAATTCTTTTTTTAAACTTCCTTTTTGAATTACCTGATTTCTTTTTAAGACTCCCCAAAACTTCCACCTTAACCCTTGTAACCCCATAAGCAACAAAACCTAATTTGATTGCGGCGGTCTTACTTAAATCTATCAATCTTTTATTGCGGGCATGTAAATGATCATTGATCTGCACCACCACTGATCGGTCATTTCTTATATTCGTCACTTTAACCCATGTACCAAGAGGTAATACATTACATGCCGCGGTGAATATTTCTGAATTATAACGATCACCATTAGATGTCTTCCTTCCATTAAACTTGGTTGCATAAAAACTTGCAATCCCATATTTGATTATAATGTTCCTGGGCGAATCGGGCGCTTTGGTTTTTATTATAGATGTATCCTGGGCAGATACTGGTTCGCCACGTAATACTAAACATGTTAACAATAGGAAAAATATAATAGATTTTCTCATTTGGTTAGTTTAAAATCCCGCCCGATGAATTATTCTTATAACAATACATTTTTGCCAGCAAAATATTTATCACTCAGGATTTTATCTTCCCCATAAATATCATCATGAAATATGATCTTGCCATCTTTTCCTTCACATGTGAAGTAGCGAATGAAAAGTGGAATTTTGTTTTGTACTATGACCCTTTTTCTTACCTTCTCAGCCAGCCATTTCCTGATTGAATCAGTATTGTATTTCGCAACCGTACCTGGCTTTTGATTTATACTGTCATTTCTTGCTATATAAAATGCGAGCTTCTTCCAATCTTGTACACGAACACATCCATGACTTAATGCCCTTGAAGTATTATTAAAAAGATACCGCTGGTTTGTATCGTGCATATATACGCTGTAAGGATTGTTGAAGTTGAATTTTAAAATACCCAATGCATTGTCATCACCACTGCCTTGAACCACTTTATACGGAATTCCCTTAGTGTATTTTTCCCAATTAACGCTGTATGGGTCTACAGTTTCCCCTTTAGCATCCACTAAACTGAACCCTTTTTTTGAAAGATAAGCCGGGCTTCTTTTTAGGGCAGGCAGAACTTCTTTCTTAATAATACTTTCCGGAATCGTCCATTGAGGGTAGGTGACCATGTCCGTGATCGCACTATTAAGCGTTGGTGTTCGCGTGGTAGGTTTTCCTACGATCACTTTTGATTGCAATACAATGGTGTCATCATCCCATAGCTGCATATAGAAGGATGGAAGATTTACCCAGATATACTTCTCAGGTAATTTTTCCGGCAATTGTTTGTACCTGTCAAGAGTGAGGGCGATTCTTTTGAACCTATCAGCATCTGTAATGTTCAGAGTCCTGATTACGCTGGCTGATATTTTGCCGTCGGTTTTTAACCGCATATTCCGTTGCAGTTTTTTTATACCTATTGTCAACTTTGCAGAATCAGGAAGCTTATCAGTCATCTCTATATAACCTCCTTCGAACAATCTTTTCTGCAAAGCTTTAACCAGGCCTAATGAATCCTTGTTTGGATAAGTGATGAATGTGTACACTTTCTTATCCATACTGTCCAGGAACCTGGGGATTCCTGCCTTTAACATAAGGTATCCTGGATGAGTTGGTTCAAGAGCATTAAAAACACTGGTTAATTGTTTTTTAATTAAAGCCAACTTGAGATTTTTAATAAAGAATGAATCCGTTAAAGTAGTATCTGATCTAAGCGCAATGGTATCCGGCCGTAACCTTCCATTCTTGAGATGCATTGATATTCCCATAAATGCATCAGTTAGCATCAGGTCGACTTTTGTCCAGACAACGGCATCTGCTTTTACTGATGAATCAATCAGAAGTTTATTCCTTAAGTCTTTGAGTTCTTTAAAATGATAATCGGAAGGAAACAATCCATATACACTGGCATTAGAAATAAAATCGTACAGGGAATCAGCTATCGGTTCCCAATTTTCCTTGTTGCTCCAAATATTGTGATAATCATTTTGTCGATAAAATGATTGTACAACATGGGCAAGTAACAATTTTATCGAATCATTTATTTTGCTATTATTTTCAAGTGCATAGTCAAGTACATCCTTTACATTTTCCGATACGAGTTGATTCATCTCTGCAGGGGTGGTAACCAATTGGGGCTGGTCCGCAGCATGCTTTGTTTTGCAGGAAATAAAGAATACAAATAAAATAAGGAAAAACGTTTTTCTGGGAAAAAGCATGATGTTTAGTTTCGGTAGAACAAGATTAAACAAAATGTTTAAGATTCCCGCCTCGCGAGAAAAACATTGCCACGAAAGGCACGGTAAAAATCTATGTATCTTCTATGTGTCTCTGTGCCTATGTGGTTATTTTTTTTAACACCAGCACTGCATTCAACCCTCCAAATGCAAATGAATTACTCATGGCATAATTAATTTCGCCTTCCCTCGAGGCATTCGGCACAATGTCCACATCACACAACGGGTCGGGGGTCGTATAATTTGCTGTGGGAGGAATTATTTGATACTTCAAAGATAGAGCGGTAATCAAAGCCTCCATTGCACCAGTGCCACCAAGGATATGCCCATGCAACGACTTGGTGGAGCTGATAGCGAGTTTTTGAGTATGATCCCCAAAAACTGATTTTATAGCAGCTACTTCAAGGGAATCATTAAGCAAAGTGCCTGTGCCATGCGCATTGATATAATTTATTTGTGAAGGTTCTACACCAGCATCCTTTAAAGCCATCTTCATTGCCTTTTCCGGGCCTTTTTGATCCGGTTTGGTAATATGGCTCGCATCTGATGACATGCCAAAACCAACGATCTCAGCATAGATCCTGGCATTCCGTTCCAACGCTCCTTCTAAGGATTCAAGCACCAACATTGCCCCGCCTTCCCCCAATATCATTCCCTGGCGATCGCCGGAGAAAGGGCGGCAGGTATCGGGTGCAATGACTCTTAATGCTTCCCAGGATTTCAGGTATCCATAACTAAAAGGAGTTTCACTCCCCCCGGTAATGGCCATATCCGAAACTCCATTGC
>JADGPY010000340.1 GCA_017882205.1 Chitinophagaceae bacterium | reverse complement strand
CAAATTCTACCGGTTTCATGATGTTGTTGATGGGATTGTTTCTGAGTATAATTTTCGTAAGCATTGCAATGCTGGCATCTGTAACTACCAGAGACAAAGCCAAAGGCATTGGGTTCGCCATTTTATTATGGCTTTATTTTTCTCTGATATTTGATGCAATAGTTTTATTTATTTTATTTCAGTTCCAGGACTACCCATTAGAAAAACCAATGATAATTTTTAGTTTTCTAAACCCTATAGATCTTAGCCGGATACAAATTCTTTTAAAGATGGATATCTCGGCTTTAATGGGTTATACGGGAGCCGTTTTTAAAGATTTCTTTGGATCATTTACAGCTATTATTGTTACAACAATTGTTCTATTTCTTTGGATACTGGTACCTGTATGGATTTCAGCAAGAAAATTTGGAAAAAGAGACTTATAACTAATAAACAAGAACTAAAACATATTTCATGGTATTGATAAAAGTCTTGCGCCGGTTATATTAGAGTATATACTACCCATAACGATGCTGCAGAAATTGTAACCCATAAAATGACACCCTGTAAGAAGGGTTTTATACCCACAGCTTTTAATACCTTATTAGATAAGCCGGCTCCTATTAAAAATAATGTAAGAGTCAATCCTGTTTTAGCTACAGTAACTAAAATTGGTGCAATGGCCTGAACACCCGGTACATAGGTATTTATGATCATTGCAAGGATGAAAAAGCCAATAAAATATGGGATCTTTATTTTAGTGGATCTATTTCTAAAAACAACTGCCGTACCTATAGCCACAGGAATGATCCATAAAGCTCTGGCTAATTTTACTGTTGTTGCAACCTCCAATGCGTGAGTGCCATATTTACTTGCCGCGCCTACCACCGAACTAGTATCATGTATTGCTATGGCACACCATAATCCAAATTGAGTTTCGTTCAGGTTAAAGTAATGTCCTATTAAAGGGAAGACAAATAAAGCAACTGAATTTAAAATAAAGATCGTGCCTAAGGCAACGGAGATTTGTTTTTCTTCTGCATTTATAACCGTTGATATTGCGACTATAGCACTACCTCCACAAATTGCCGTACCACAAGAAACCAGATGAGATGTTTTTATATCAATCTTAAATAACTTTCCTAAAATCGTACCAAGTATCAAAGTACCGATGATTGAAATGATGGTAAAAAATATTCCCTCTTTGCCCGCTTTCAAAGCACTATGTACATTCATGCCAAAGCCTAATCCTACAACTGAAACCTGTAATAACAGATGTGTCGCTTTCTGATTTAAATGTAAAAAAGGATGACCTATAAATTGTGCAACAATTAAACCCATAAAAAGGGCCATAGGTGGTGTAATCCATGGAGTGAGACATAAAAATACCAGGATTATAAAAATCAACTGACGGGTGCTAATATTCATGTGCTTTCCTACTTCGAGTTCCACTTAAACCATTTGATCCCTACTGTTGAAAATACAATAGCATATAAAATTGTAACAAGCATGGCTAAAGTTGCTTTCTGGTCCCAGTTCGTAGGTTGCATACTTGCTGAAAGTATGTGTTTCACAGTGCCATAGGGCGACCATTTAACCGCATCACCAATTTGATTACCCAGAGCACCAAGGTCTCCAAACATTCCCACCATGATAAAAACAAAATAAACTAAGCGGGTAGTTGAGTTTACTGTTTCAGGATTTTTAATTAGACCAACTATCGCTTGCCCTAATCCTAAGTAAACTGCTCCACCCACAAATGCTGCAAGATAGGTAGTTGCATATCCGGATTGGCTAAGGGTAATTTTGTCATAATTAAATCCCACTACAAATACTATTGTGGTCAGCAATAATATCATGGCAAGTTGAACAATGAGCCTGGAGACCATAATAGACCATGAAGGAACAGGTGCCACCCTTAATCTTTGGAAAACTCCTTTGTCGCGATCTCTTGCTATAGAATTTGAGTAACCCATCAGACCGATGGCCATGAGGCCAATTGTGATGCACGTAGAAAGCACGAATGCGCCACCAAGCTTTTCAACCAGGCCTTTCCACGACATAAGGATGATCACGGGTACTAATAAAACGAGGATCACCGATCTGCGATTACGCCATTGGGTAGTAAAGTCGGCACGAAGCAACGATTGAAGAACCGAAGAGGATGTTGGGATAGATGTTTGCATTTGATAAATTTAATTATGAACGAATGGCACGTCCTGTGAGTCCGATAAAAACATCTTCAAGAGTTATTTTTCCTTTACGTGAAGCAGCTATGACAGCAGGATCATTGCGATGATGTTCTATCAGTGATGCTGGTGTATCCACGGTAACTACCTGCCCATGATCAATAATTGCGATCCTATCACAGACCGCCTCCGCCTCTTCCATTGAATGTGTCGTAAGAAGGATTGCATGTCCCTTTTCTCGCATTTCTTCCATACGTTCCCACAGTTGCCTTCGTGACTGTGGATCCAAACCAGTTGTAGGTTCATCCAGTAATACAAGCCTGGGATTATGTATCATAGCAATCAAAAGTGATACACGCTGCTGCTGGCCACCAGATAGCTGTCCAAACCGTTTGGATGATGCATCCTCCAGCTTGATACCGGCAAGTATAGTTTCAATTTTATCCTTCATCATTTCAACCCCATAAATACCTGCATACAATTGAAGAATCTCCCGCACATTAAGTTCAGGTTGAAAACTGGTTGCCTGTAATTGAACCCCTATATTGGCCCTTGCATTTAAAGGTTTTTCACTAATATTATATCCACAGACAGATATAAATCCAGATTGTGGTTTTAGTAACCCTTCCACCGCACTTAAGGTACTTGTTTTGCCTGCACCATTAGGACCCAGCAATCCAAATATCTCTCCTTCTTTCACCTCAAAGCACACATTTCGCACTGCCCGAAATGAGCCATAGAAAACATTCAGATCTTTAACTTGTAATATTGAACCATTTGATTGATTGTCCATTTCTAATTATTTATTTCTAATTATTTATTTCAACTTCAAGAGTAAACTGAAAATGCAATATAAGGTAATCTTTAAATCTTCACCAGCTTCCACCTTCCTCTTTTAAATAATAATACACTGGTTGTCGTAATAAAGATTTCTGTGATTAGAATCGCGATAAATACTCCTTTGGGACCCCAATGTAAGACAATAGCCAACAAATAAGCAAGAGGAATTTGAAAAAGCCAGAACCAAAATAAATTTACCCATGTAGGTGTTTTGCTATCACCTGCACCATTAAACGCATTCATCATTACCATTCCAACTCCGTAGAAAATATAACCAAGGCTAACAATAGGCAAAGCCGTGATAGCTATGTTTACAACTGCCGGATCAGTAGTTATCAGGCTTATAAAGAAATTTGCCCCTACCAAAAATAATAATGAGACAAAACCCATAAAGATGGCATTGTATTTCGCGGTCTTCCAAACAGCAT
>JADGPY010000339.1 GCA_017882205.1 Chitinophagaceae bacterium | reverse complement strand
GTTGCGCCAATACAAATTACCAATCTACTTTTCCTTTTCTCCATAAATCGTCTAAAGGGCTTACGATATTTACCAAATCTTTTTTGCTTACATGCAAATAACGCTCAGTGGTTTTAATATTGAAGTGATCTAATAAATCTTTTATGTAACGTATATCTGTTCCTTTTTCAAGCAAGTGAGTGGCAAAACTGTGGCGCAAACTATGAATACCTATATCTTTTTGTAAACAATATCCTTTCTCAGGCATTTGCATACAATTTGCATACAAACGCATTTTTAGGGGGGCTTATAACTCCTTTACCAATGTTTTTAAAAGGTGTTAAGGATTTTGTTATACGGAGGGGATGATTAGTCTAAAATTCTATTCCTTTGCTTTATATATTCAGCTTCGCTAAGGGTTCCGTTATCATATAAGTCTTTTAACTTTTTGATCTCATCGGCTACGCTTTGAGTAACCGATGGTCGGTATTCACCTTGTCCTATTGTTTTGCCTCCTGTAATAAGCGTTATTTAACATCAGAAGCCTTGGTTAATTTAAGTTCATGTGCCAATTTTACAACATCTACGTTTGAAGCAACGATGAAATTGCGGTTATAATCCTTTATATAATAGTCACCAAGTTGGTTGTAGCCTATACACGGTCTCGTTTTATGCAATTTTTGATCTTGGTGAGCAAGCTTCCTGTTGATACGGGCAATTAAAGCACTTGTGCTGGACGATTTTTCGGTTATCTCATTTTTCATTGCATAAATAAAGTTGATATTCTCCAAATATAACCTAAATAGAATAGGTTTAATATTCTGATCTGACAAGTTTGAGTAAACAGAGGTCAATCAATGAATATGAGCTTGGTAGTTTAAGTTACGGTTGCCTGTATAAGATTTTGCTTGGTAATACATATTTGTTTAGTAAACAAACAAGGTTATCACGTTCTGCTGCAACGAACTTTATGGCGTTGACCGCAACAGGCTTACATTTTTATCAGGATAACAATTTCTTTGGAACTCCTAATTCTAATTTTTCAGGACTTTTTTCACCTTTGCAAATAGCATCAATAATAGCAAGGCCGGTGAGCCCTGCCAGGGCATTCACTTCTAGAAAAATACTAAAAGCAGGCAGGCAGCACGTAATACGTTTAAAAAAAAGAGCATACATCACTGCATGCTCCTATAATCATTTTATAAAAATCTTATTTAAAATCTTCATCCTTTAAACCACTGTTTATTTTTACATCTTTAACTTCAAGGTGAATCTCTACACCCGACGAAATGGTTTCTGAAAAAGGAAACATGATACCATTTACTTCTTTATAATCAGCAAAACTGATAGAGCCTGGTGCATCACCGGCAGTAGTTTCTTTATGGATTTTTAAACCAGTGGCTGCGTCGAAATATTCTTTTGAACTGATGCCTGAAGGGGATGTTATGCTTATTACATAGGCATCTTTTCCATCAATATTTTCCATATCCGGAGCCAGAGACAACTTGTAACCGGGTTTTGAATAATCCAATTCAGGGAAAGGCAACGCTTGTTCTTTAACCTTTTTCCCGGTAGCATCATCTACGGGCTGTGACTGCCCCATGGACGACACGCTCACACTATCTCCGTGAACCAATGTTTTTTGTACAACAGTATTGGATGAGGACAAAGAAATGGATTGAAGTATATGATCAGGCGCTTTATATTTATATTCTAATTTTATATCCTGCCCATCTACATTTCCTGTAGCAGTGTAAGAAAAATCTTTGATGTGTTTTATTTTATCTGCACCGCCGATGGATTTTACATAGGTACTGATCACATCAGCAGCAGTCATTCCTTGTGGCACAGGTTTAAGCGGCGCTCCTGAAAATGTATTGTTGGAAGGATTAATATCGGGGTAATCATGATCATGATCAATGGTAATCTTTTTTATTTTTGCGGTTGAAGGATATTGGAACGTCCATTTGCCACCACGCTGCCATATTTCCACCGGCAGGGTCAGGGAGTCTGTTTTACCATTATCCTGTTCAATAAGCAACGGTACCGGTAACACCATTTGCCCGTTATTTACCAAAGTAATTAATGCTCCTTTTGTTGGGTCATTATCAACATACTTTATAGCGGTAACGCCCTGGTCTAGTTTTGAATTGGTTAAAAACCATCCGCGCCAGAAATAAGACAGGTCTTCACCACTCACATTTTCCATGGTTCTGAAAAAATCCCATGGTGTAGGATGTTTAAAAGCCCAGCGGTCAACATATATCCTGAAGGCAGAATCAAAGCGCTCTTCTCCAAGAATATGGTATCGCAGAATATTAAGACCGACGGCTGGTTTAGTATAGGCAGCAATGTATAAAAAGCTTTGCTGCATTACATCCGGTATAGTCATAATATCATCAGCATTTTTGTTAAACATATAGGGAGCTATTTTCTGCACGTCAAATTTTTTGTAAAACTCTCCATGGTTAAAAACTTTTGAATCCACACCATTAATGAACGTATTAAATCCTTCATCCATCCATGGATATTTACGCTCATTGGAACCAACGATCATCGGGAACCAGTTGTGGCCAAACTCGTGGTTGGTTACCCCCCATAAACCCCCGGCTTTGCTTTTCCATGAACAGAAAACAATACCGGGATATTCCATTCCGGCTGTTCCACCTGCTACGCTAGTTGCAGAAGGATAGGTAAATCCAAACCATTCTTTGGAATACAATTCGATTGCGCCCTTTACAAACTCAGTTGACCTTTTCCATGCGCCGTCTGTTGCACTTTCAACAGGATAAACAGATTGTGCGAGGGCTTTTTTGCCGCCAGGTAAATTAATGCGTGCGGCATCCCATACAAATGCTTTGGATGCAGCCCATGCTACATCACGGGTATTATTACATACGAAATGCCAGGTAAGTGTTGATTTAGCAGGATGAAAGGATGTACCGCTTAATTCATCTGCGCCAATAATAGTAACTGTTTTATCGCTGTTCTTTGCCTGGTTAAGGCGTTTGATAACGGTTGATGTTAATACCTCAGATGGGTTTTGCAACTGGCCGGAACCTACTACAATCAGGTTGGCCGGGGCGGTTATGGTATAATCAATATTTCCATATTCAAGATAGAATTCACCGGCACCCAAATAGGGTAAAGTATTCCATCCTTCTACATCATCATACACACACATGCGGGGATACCATTGTGCTATTTCATATATCCATCCATTTTTTGTATCCAGTCTTCCCATACGATTTGTTCCGTGTTGTGGCACCGAAAACGAATAGTTGATTTTTAATTGTAGCATTCCTGACTTTCCGGGTAATGGTTTGGGTAGCCATACCTGCATACGCGTATCAGAAACCTTGTATTTTGCTTTGGTATTGACGCCGTTCATTACAACATCAACTGAATTTAATTCGTCTCCCTTTGTAAATGCCCTGTTAGCCCAGCGGCCGCCTGAAACCAGTGTTGTGGCTTGTGCCCGGCTATCTTCCCTGTAAATATTCTGATCAAGTTGCAGCCATAAAAAATTCAAAGCGTCCGGGCTGTTATTTTTATAAGTGATCACTACAGAACCTTTGACCAAATGTTCCGCTGTATCCAGTGAAGCTACAATTTTATAATCAGCCCTGTTTTGCCAATAAGCTGGGCCCGGTTGTCCGCTGGCGCTTCGGTATGCATTACCATTGGATGGGTAAAAGAGCGGGTCAAAAGCCAAATGCTGATCATAATGGGATGCACTGTCTGTTTGTGAATAAACAGTACTGCCAGCCATCATCAATAAAAACAGTACAAGAGATAAATTTTTCATATTTAAATTTTAAATGGCCGAAGTTATAGAATTTCAACTTTAATTGATCTTGATTTACATAAGAGGCAATCAGGGAAATAAAATGCATTCGTTATCATGTGCAACCATATTCATTTAATCAGGCAACTTCTGGTTAAAATATTTATAAGCTAAATCTATTTATTTTTATAGATTAGAAAAATGAAGCAGGGACTAGTTTTGGAATGATGACACATTTTTCAGTAAGCTAAGTTTGGATATATAAAATGTTGCCGGTGGCGCTTGCCCGGCAATTATACAACTATAGCTTTACAGGCTGATGCATCATTAAATCTTCAATCACATTCCCTATTTCCTCCGGTGATTGCTTAAATGTCAGGTAAGGAATTTTTCGCCAGCTATCAACCCATCCCCGTCAACGTCTTTTATTTCAAAATTTAATTTACGAAAACCGAAGTAAGGCTCTTTGCCAGGCACTGCAAACAGCACCGCAGTTTCATCCCAACTGTGTTGAGGCCTTAAAATTATTTGCGTATGTAAGCAATAAGCTTATTTTAGAATCTGTTATTCATTG
>JADGPY010000338.1 GCA_017882205.1 Chitinophagaceae bacterium | reverse complement strand
TTTAGGTGCTCTGCCTGTTCTCTTCACAAAATTTGACGCAAATTGTACCAACAATGGAGCAACGGTTAGCTGGTCAACAGGGTCAGAGTCTAATTCAAATTATTTTGAACTGCAACGAAGCACAAATGGAAACGACTGGGCTTCAGTAGCTACCATTAAAGCCGCAGGCAATAGTTCAGCAGGACGTACTTACCAACAGCGTGACCAAAATGGCGGAAACGCTTATTATAGAATTAAGGAAGTTGATATTGACGGACATTCTATTTATACAAGCATCATCAGAACAAATTGTGAACTCAAAGCGATTGATATGGTAATTTATCCTGTACCTGCAAGGGATTTGTTGAATGTAGTAATAAGGTCGGATAAATCTTTAAAAACCCAACTACTTATTGTGGATGGTGTTGGTAAAATTGTAAGAAGAATGGATGCTTCTTTATTGAATGGCAGCAACACTTTCCAATTTAATTTGAAAGGATTAGCAGGGGGAGAGTATATCATTCGCAGCAATGCGCCTGATGTTGAACTAAATAAAACATTCAATATAATAAGATAAAAATTATTGCAGTTTTAAAAGGATAACAAATTAATCATTTACCGGGGCTGCCTCAAAAGTGGGCAGCCTTTTTTTATTTTCAGTTTTTGAGGTGTGTTTATTCACAAGCAGGTGCAGATAAATATTATCAGTTGATCTGTAATCCAAATAGAATTCTTGCTCCTCTGTATTATAAAATCTGGTTGAACTAAATCTAAGATAAACCAATTCTCTTTTAGGAAGGCCGCCGTGTTCTGCTTTGCTCAAAGCCACGGGGAGAAACACGGCTCAGGATGAACTTTGCAGTTAACTTTTCTATTAGAGATTCAAATATATTAAATTACAATAAATGTGCGGAGTAAAGAATTATTAACCCATCTATAGCGGGCAATTTGTTGTTATGGTGAATGTATTTACTTGCTAAGTTATAGGAAGTAAGCATGTTTTACTTATTTTTAATCCGATAGCTATCGGATTATATCTTCTTAAGAATTGTTGGTGATTGCCTTGCTGCAAAACCTTCCGCACAACACGCAATAATGGCCGTGTGTGGCACTATATAAATGGAAAATATTGGAACACCAACAATTGCCTCAATTTTATTGAGGCAGTTAATACATGCAAAATACAATTGTTTATTTTTCTGATTTTACAAAATTGCCATCTTTATCAAAAATAACATCTCTTCCTTTAATCTCAGCTTCATAAGATAAATTTCCCTTTGCATCCGTTACTTTTCCAGCTTCTGTAATTTTTGCACCATTGTAATGTTGCTTAACATAAGTTGCCACGTTGGGAGGAAGTTGATTAACTGAAATAGCATTTACAATTTCAATAAAGTTACCTGATGGGGTAAATTGTACTGAATTATCCTCGCCTGATTTCCCACCCCAGTTTGCTTCGTAATTCCCGTTTTCTTTTTCCCAGGTTGCTTTTTTTGCTTCAGGATATTTTTTGTAAAGCGCTGTTTTTACAACAGCAGGAACATTGATATGCTCGTTGCTTTCATTTTCCTGGGCAAAGGTAGCGCTGCTCATTGCAAATAAAATTGCGGTTAGGCCTATAATCTTTTTCATAGTTTTAATTGCTTAAATGTGATACAAAACTATAAATTGAAACTGAGGGAAAT
This sequence comes from Chitinophagaceae bacterium, assembly GCA_017882205.1. GTDB lineage: Bacteria > Bacteroidota > Bacteroidia > Chitinophagales > Chitinophagaceae > Ginsengibacter. The sequence continues at coordinate 3,008 of JADGPY010000338.1, read as the reverse complement.
TTGAAGTATAAACTTCTATGCGTATAAAAAAAAGTTAATGAAAGGTAAGAATCAAATTCAAATTGTTTTCTGTTTTTTATTTATTCATTCATTCATTATTGAATATATAATTATAGATTAAATGATTTAAGATTTATAAAATCAACTTTGCTTCAGAATGATAAATTAATTTTGCAAATCTTAAATATTAGATGTGAGGAAAGGAATCGTAATTCTATTCATTATAATTACTTGTTATAATCTTCAGGCCCAAAGAAAACAAGAATCTAATTCGCATACAGGCATAATCGGTAAAGTTATTGATTCAGCATCAGGACAGCCGCTCAATTATGCTACTATCACTTTGTTTTTAGATGGTAATAAAAAACCGGTAAACGGAACCACAACAGATGCAAAAGGAATGTTCTCGGTTAATGATGTTGCTAATGGTAATTATAAAATAATAGCGGAATACATCGGTTACGAGCCCTTTACCTTTAATAATGTTTTGGTAAGTCCACAAAATTTGCCTGTTGATTTGAAAACTATTTCTTTAATAAAAAAAACCGCAGTATTACAAGCAGTTATAATTTCAGCAACACCAAAAATAATCGAAAACAAGATCGATAAGATTGTGTTTAATGCAGAACAGGATCTTACATCACAAGGTGGAGTTGCAACAGATATTTTAAAAAAGGTGCCACAGGTATCAGTCGATGTTGACGGGAATGTAGAACTGGCCGGTAGTTCAAGCATTCGTTTTCTTATAAATGGTAAACCTTCATCAGCCTTCGGTAATAATATAACGGATGTTTTGCAATCCATACCGGCCAGCCAAATCAAAAGTATTGAAGTAGTAACCAATCCCGGTGCAAAGTATGATGCCCAGGGATTGGGTGGTATTATTAATATTATTCTTAAGAAAAATACTGCAAAGGGCGTTAATGGTAATATCTCTTTAACTGCGGGCACACGACTTGAAAATGGATCTTTCAACTTTAATGCACGCAATAAAGATTTTGGGATTAATGCATTTGTTAGTGGAAATACAAGATTAAATTCAAGTACTCCCAATACTTATGATCGGGTTTCTAACAATGCAGATGGTACAACCGATCTTTTACACCAGGATGGGAACTCACGCTTTAACCGTCATGGAGTAGAGTCTGGATTAGGCTTTGACTGGACCTATAAGACTAAAAATAGTTTTTCCGGCTCCTTAAATTATAACAATTTCGGCCACTCGGGTTCCGGCATTATTAATCAATCACAGCGTTCACTTGATGCAGTTGGAAATCTTATTTCGGATATTGCTGTTTTGAACAATACTGGTAATTCTTTCAACTTTCACAATGTAGATGCAAATCTTGATTATAAAAGAACTTTCAATAAAGAAGACCGTGAACTGGATGTTTCTGTTAACAGCAGTTTCGGAAATAATGCAGGCCGGTCAAATAATAATCAATTTTTACTGCCGGAAGATTCTCTTACTTATGGAACCGATAATTTAAATCCGGCAAAAGAAAATGAAACAGAAATTAAGGTCGATTATAATGAACCATTATCTAAAAAAATAATTTTAGGAGCAGGCGGTAAATTCAGTTTATATGATATTAACAGCTCATCATCAGTTTCCAGTTTTCAATCTAATCAAAAAAACTTTTTATACGATAGTTCTTTATCTAACGCTCTCCATTATCATCAAAAAGTATATGCCTTTTATACAGAATTGAGTTTTCCTGTGGGGGATTTATTTGATGCTAAAATAGGAGGAAGGTATGAGCGTACTGATATTAATTCGTATTATTCCAATGCGCTGCAGCAACTGAATACACCAGGTTACAATACATTCGTTCCTTCTATATTTTTTTTAAAAAAACTCGGAGATGATCAAACGCTTAAATTGAGTTATTCTAAAAGAATTGAAAGACCGGATTATGGTGATCTGAATCCTTTTATAAATACCAGCGATCCAAAAAACATAACCAGCGGTAATCCAAATCTTACTCCTGAGATAGGCAACCGTTTTGAGTTAGGATATAGCAAAGATTTAGGCGAAAAGGGTTCTTTTGTTATTACCGCTTTTTACCGCCGCAATAATCATGATATACAAAACTACATACTTTATTACCCAACACTGGTAGTGGGTGATTCCACTTATACTAACGTTGCAGTAAGTACAAGAGAAAATATCGGTGTTGAAAATAATATAGGATTAAGCTTGTTTGCGAATATTAATTTCACAAAGAAATTTAATATACGAACCAATCTTTTTGGCTTTTACAGGCACACTATTAATGAAGTAGTACCGGGACAAAATTCTACAAGCTTTAATTATCGTTTCAACATGAATGCCAGCTACCAGTTTGCAAAGACACTTGCAGGAGAATTTTTTGGAAATTTCAATTCGGCACGTCACGAGGCACAAGGCATATTTCCATCTTTTACAACTTACAGTATTGCACTAAGAAAGCAAATCTGGAAAAAGAAAGGTAGTATTGCCTTTACAGCAGTCAATCCATTTAATGAATATGTTAACCGGAAAACCTCTGTATTTGGGCCAGGGTTTACTGTTAGTAGTCTTCAGAGAATACCTTTCAGATCTTTTGGAATTAATTTCACCTGGAAATTTGGTAACCTGGAATTTAAGAAGCCTAAAGAAGAGAACCAGATCAATTTAAATCCTCCGGCAGTTGAATAACATTTTAAGAATAAAGTTAATTAACCAGTTTATTTTATTGGTTTCATTACAGAACACGCAAGTTTCAATGATAGGAATATTTTTTAATTCAGCTGTTTTATAAATTGAAAAAGATTTTTTTCGCCTGTGCAGGTCTTCCCCGTTTCAAATCTAATACACTGCAAGACCAGTAGCGCCCCCGCCTGGTATCCTGACCAGCGGGATTATACACCCATACTTAGTTTCCTGAAAAATGTTTCAACATTATTTGTTCCATCATGACAAAATCTTGCGGATGAATTAATAGAAGATAAGTTATAAATGGTTGGTCGTTGGTCGAAGACCAGAC
>JADGPY010000337.1 GCA_017882205.1 Chitinophagaceae bacterium | reverse complement strand
CATTTTAAACCCTCGGCCTGGTTGAATAAATTGGTAAGCGAATTTCGCAGGGTATTGTTATCTTCTACGATGGCTACTTTGATCATTGGTACAAATTTGAACAATACAGCCGGGATCTGGTATCGGATGTTTATTTGATTTTTGCATTAAGAAGTATCCTGGTTCCTGATGAAGATGAATTGATACTTATCTTAGCTTTCATCAATGCTGCCCTTCTTCTCATACTGTATAAACCATTTCCCGTGGTTTGCCCGTCTACGTCAAACCCTTTTCCATTATCTTCAACAACTACCTCCAGTTCCCCGTGCAGGTAGGCGACGCGTATGATTGCTTTTGTACAGCCGGAATATTTTACCATGTTGTTGATCGCTTCTTTTAGAATCATATATATATGTTGCCTGTATTCCATTGGCAGTTTGACCAGTTTTGTTCCTTCTTCAATCTCAATGGAATAATCTATATCCTTTGCCTCAAATAATTGTGCTGCAAAATCGCGTACCCTTACTAACAAATTTTCCAATGTATCGTTTTTCGGATTTATACTCCAGACAATATCATCCATCCTTTCCATCAGGGATATTGAATTTTGTTTAATCTCATTTACCATTTCACCTGCATCTTCAGGTTTTTTTTGCCTCAGCGCCATATCACTTAGTATCGAAATCGAACTCAGTGTTGATCCAATATCATCGTGAAGATCAGTGGAGATATTTGTTCTTAATTTTTCAAGATTCAATAATAGCCTCATCCGGTACCTATAAATAAAATAAAGAATAAATGCAATAAGGAGTATAGATAATAAAATGAACCACCATCTCTGCCAGAAGGGGCTTGCGATAATAAATGTAAATGTAGCAGGTCTAACACTCCATACCCCATCATTATTGGCCGCCATCACCTTGAACGTATAACTACCAGGTTTAAGATGGCTATAATTGATTGAACTAGTTTTTACCGGCGGCCCCCAATCCTTATCAGCACCCTCAAGCATATATCGATACAACACCGAAGTTTCAAGCGTGAAACTAGTTGCTGTAAATTCCAGTGAAATATTATTGTTTTGTGAAGCGAGATGCAAAACCTGGTTCTGCAAACTGTATGGTGAGAAAGAAGAATCTGGCCTCCCGTCAATATTTACTTTGGTCAGGTAAACATTCGGAGCAACACTATTATGTTTTTGCAGAGCTGGAAAATATTGAATGATCCCGCTTCCTGTCATTATCCAGTAACTATTTCCTTTCTTATAAATATTATCAAGTTCAGTGGGAACCTTATCATTTACAAAAGGAATTAACTGAATGTGTGGATGCAGGTAATCATTGGTTTTCAATTCATAAAGCCCATTATTGCTGGTCATTAAAATATTACCGTCCTCAGTTAATACCATCTGCCTGATCCATGTTGCAGGCAATCCGTTTTCATTATTTATTATTACGGGCCGTTGATTAGTATCCGAAATAGGAATAGCGATTATCCCGTTAGTACGGGTTCCAAATATTAAATGGCCTTTTTTATCATCTATCAAACAGCGGGTTCTTATATTTGGGTACCCGTTTCCCGAATTGTATTCTTTGACCAGGATCATGCTGTCCCCAATCATTCTGTACTTCTTAACACCTGTTGCTGCAAAGCCAATCCATAAAAATCCATAGCGGTCTTTATAAATTCCTTCAGGAAGGTCTGGAGATCCAAATCCTAGTTTTATCGGGTAAAATTTATTATCTGTAAAACGCAGGATGATATTATTTTGGGTCCCGATCCAGGTATTTCCAGTTTCATCTTCATAAATTGATCTTGGAATTAATGGATTTCTTTTAATTAATTGATTATTTACGATCTCAAATAATCCTGAAGAGGTTCCTGCCCATAAACGCTTTGAATGATCCTGGAACAGAAAAAAAATATAATCAATCTTATTTTTTCTGAGTTCTATTAAAGCAGAGATTATAGAATCTCTTTCAATCCCCGAATTGTTATTTTCCTCTGATAATAATGAAAAATCAAAAAAACGATAGAATTCATTGTTCATTTTAGCTACCCCAGCCTGAGATGCAAACCATGTGTTTCCTTCTGTATCCATAAAAACGTCTTGAATATTAATGGTAGGTAATCCATTTTCTTTACCATAAGACGTTAATTGATTAGCTGTTATTTTATAAATTCTGTCAGCGCAAGCCCAGAGATTTGCCCTTGTATCTTTAAAAAGATGGTAAACGATCTTGCCTTGGAATAAATGTTTAAAATGTTGTTGTCCGGATAATAATTCTTCAGTGCCTGAATTAAACAAGCCATTGTTCGTTGAAATCCAGCACTCATCATTTGAGATTAGTATATCATTGACCCTGTATCCCTCAAATAATATACGTTGAAAGGTCCATTGTCCATTGATAAAGCGGTAATATAGGATGCCCCTGTCTCTAACTATTAAAATATCCCTATTGGGTGTTACTGCAACATTATTTACTTGTCCTGAGAGCAATGAATTTCCTTTATCAAAAAAAGTAAATCTATTTCCATCAAAAATGAAAACATTGCAATCGGTGGCTACTAAATATTCCTTATCATCTAGTTGTATGATCTTAAAAATATTATTGCATGACGATTCCAAATTCAAAGAATCGGGAAGGAAATTGTAGAATCTTTTTCCATCAAACTTGTAAAGGCCACTATAATATGAGCAAACCCAGATATTGTGTTGCTTGTCCTCATAAAGATCATTTACAAAGATCTGCCCACTTTTAGAAGTCATTGGAGGAGAAATTATATGGCTTCCGTCGTACCAGTTAACTCCATTATTTGTACCGAACCATAATATCCCCCTTGAATCCTGTAATGCCGCCTGCACAGCATTGCTGCTAAGGCCGTCTTTTGTTGTATAGATTTTTACTGGCAGCAATTGGGCGTAGCTACCCAGGGAGAGTAATAATGAAAAAATAAGTTTAGTGATACAGCATTCCACTAAGAAGAATTGCTTATGCCTATGAATTTTATGCTTCAATGGCGTAGCCATTTTAGGTCGGTAGAAAATAAATAATAATATTTAACGTCCAATCGCGTAGCGATTAAAGGTTGAAATTATATCAATCAAATCAAAGTCTTGCTTTCCAGGCAATCTCGGGAACCTTTAGTTTGTGCCCAAGGTATCTCGCAAGGACAAAAAGATAATCACTTAACCTGTTGAGGTATTTAATGATAAGAGGTTCCACGAATAAATGTTCTTCGTGCATATGGACGCAGCATCTTTCAGCGCGACGGCATACACAACGCGCTATATGAGTGGTAGATACAACGATATGACCCGCTGGCATAATAAAAAACTTCATCTCTGGCAATTCGGAATTCATCTTATCAATTTCATTCTCCAACAAAGTAATATCAGGCTCATGCAGATCCGGAATTTTTATTTTAGGGGCTTTATCCGGGTCGCAGGCTAGTGATGAGCCAATTGTAAATAGCCGGTCCTGAATCTCGGAAAGTATATTGTTAGAATGAAATTCTTTGCAATGATCGCTAACAAGGCCGATGTATGAATTTAATTCGTCTATGGTGCCATAAGTCTCAATTCGTATGTTGCTTTTCAACACCTTTGTACCACCGATTAGTGATGTATTCCCTGCATCACCTGTTTTTGTATAAATTTTTAATGCCATTTGATTGAAATTAATTCATATCATGCAGTTGTCCAGGCTTCCTTTGTTTTATCTGATTCAATAACACCATCCCGTAAACGTACAACCCGATGGGCATATTTTGCAATATCTTCTTCATGCGTTACAATTATGACCGTATTTCCTTCAACATGTATTTTGTTGAAGATCTCCATAATCTCCACAGAAGTTTTTGAATCAAGATTGCCGGTAGGCTCATCGGCAAGAATAATTGCCGGATTATTTACCAACGCACGGGCAATCGCAACCCGTTGTCCCTGGCCGCCGGAAAGTTCATTTGGTTTATGATGACTTCTGTCTGAAAGTCCAACCCGGTTAAGCATTTCCATGGCTTGTTCCGTACGTTGCTTCCGTGGTGTGCCATTATAAACCAGTGGGAGGGCAACATTTTCAGCAGCTGTTAATCTTGGCAACAGGTTGAATTGCTGAAATACAAATCCTATGTCCCTATTGCGTACTTCTGCCAGATCATTATCCGGCATGGTGCTTACATCTTTCCCATTCAGAATATATGTACCTCCGGTAGGAGAATCAAGGCAACCAAGGATATTCATTAATGTTGACTTGCCGCTACCACTTGGACCCATTAAGGCGACATACTCATTTTTGTTTATATCAAGCGAAATACCTTTCAGAACTTTCAGCTCCTGCTTGCCAAGGTAGTAGCTTTTCCTAATGTTGTCTAAATGTATTATTCTAGTAGTCATTGAATTGTTTAGAGTTCAATATGATTATATTTTGACTATATTTTATTAATAACTTTTGGCACTTTAAAAAACTGGTCATCATGCATGGGAGCATTTTTAAGGCCATCGTCACGGGAAATGGTTCCCTGCACAACATCTTCACGAAGCGAATTCACATTTCCACTCATATGAAGTAATGGTTCAACCCCGGTTGTATCCAATTCATTGAGTTTATCAATGAAGGCGATCATTTTCTTCATATCTTCTTTGATTTCCTCTTTTTCAGCATCATGAAACTCTAACCGGGCAAGGTGGGCAATTTTACTAACAAGTTCATCATTTACTTCCATTTAACAAAAATAGTGATTTGGTTGTTGATGGATTTTATTTTCCCTCAACAAATATCAATAGAGTAGCCCCGTTTCCATATCTATCTGGCGGGGAACAAATTGAATTCGTTTATCAGGGCCAAATTCGCCTGAAACTATTATATCGTTCATCCCTGCATTTCGGTTTGCAGTAAGTTCATAAAACTCAAAACTATTGCCAACCCTGCGGGCAATTGGATTATCCTGGGTAGCATTAAAGGTATATAATGAGGCAAGAGGAAGGGGAATTAGCTTTAAATTCTTCAAACGTCAGAAATACTCCATTCTTTATGGCCTCATTCTGCTAGTCTTTAGTTATAATGATGAGTTTTGACTAATAAAAGGTAGTGCTGGCATAAATAGACATTCTAATTTAGCCTTTGGGCGAGTAATCTAT
>JADGPY010000336.1 GCA_017882205.1 Chitinophagaceae bacterium | reverse complement strand
TTTCGTCTGAATATGGATTTAGCCCTGGGGATTTTGCTGCCAACATCTTCGGTTCAGGTCTCTTTATCTCCCAGGAATTGCTTTGGGATGTTCAAAGGTTCCAGTTAAGGTTTTCATTCCACAAAAATAATTACCAGCAACAAGATCTTATTGCCAGGTCAAACAGTATTTTTGGCAAAACCGGAATTGAACAGTTAATAAAGGATTACAATGGGCAAACATATTGGTTAACAGTCAACCTTCAGCCATTCATGCCAAAATCCAATCTCCCAAAATGGCTATGTTTATCCGTTGGCTATGGTGCAGAAGGTATGTTTGGTGCAAGAAGTAATATTGCACGCGACAAAACAGGCACCATTACATTCGATCGTTCAGATATTAGGCGTTACAGGCAATGGTATCTCTCGCCTGATATTGATTTAAGTAAGATCAAGACAAAGAAAAAACTACTTCGATTTCTTATGAATGTTGCCTGTATTTTCAAATTTCCAATGCCGGCTCTGGAACTATCTCAGGGATCCATAAAAGGTCATTGGCTTTATTATTGAAGATATGCACCCTGCACTTCGCCTTTGTTCACCTCAACAATAATATGTTCTTGTAGAGTTGTGCTGATCGATAATCCAACATAATCAGACGCAACAGGGAATTGTTTATGCGTACGCTCTACAAGGATAAGAGTTTGTATTTTCTTTGGATAAGAATCGAGGAAAGGTTTCATCGCATAAAGAATGGTTCTCCCTGTATTGGCAACATCGTCAATTAATATCACTACCTTATTATTAACATTGAACATGGGTTCGATAATAACTTCACCAGGGTTCTTTTTATCAAGTTGGATGGACATCAGTTCAACCGAACCTTTATATAATGGCTTTAACATCTCCCTGATCCTGCATGCAATTATATAACCACTCTCCCGAATGCCGGCGAGTGCAATAAATTGTTCACCCGAATTGCGCTCAACAATTTCATAGGCCATGCGCAATAACTTCTTCTCTATAATTTCTTTTGTCAGTATAATACGTTTCTTATCCATTTGCAATGAAATTAGGAACAATAAGGCAAATAAACAATTCATTTACATTGGCTTCCCTTCGTGTTCTTTGTCCGCCCGGATGACCATGTCGGACGGGTATTGCTTTTTCTTTGTTCTTCTCTGTGGTTAATTTGTATTTACCACGAAGCACAAAGTTTTATCACAAAGAACCACCAAGAAACATTTATCTTAGCCTCTTCATCCGATTAATATTAATTCAATCCTTGAATATGCAACTTATTCAACAGATATTATTTATAATTCTCGTTATAGCTGCCGTTTGGTTATTCATCAAAAAAATAAAAGAGATCAGAAGAAACATATTATTGGGCCATGACGAAGATCTTTCTGACCGACCTGCGGAGCGTTGGAAAAATGTATTGCTTCTTGCACTTGGACAGAAAAAAATGTTTCGCTACCCCCTCGTTGCCATTATGCATTTTGTGATCTATGCAGGATTTATCATCATCAATATCGAAGTGCTTGAGATCGTAATTGACGGTATTGCTGGAACTCATAGAATATTTGCAGGTACACTCGGAGTATCTTATAGTTTCATAATTAACTTTTTTGAAATACTCGCAGTTGGAGTGATCATAGTTTGTATCGCCTTTCTTACCAGGAGAAATATTATCAAACTAAAACGCTTTATGAAACATGATCTTGATGGCTGGCCACGTAGCGACGCTAATTATATCCTGATAACCGAGATCATATTGATGACGTTATTTCTTACGATGAATTCTTCAGACAGGGCCCTTCAAATTCAGGGCTATGGACATTATCATGATTATGGTAATTTTGTTTTTTCGGGCATTTCCGGACCACTATTAAGAAATCTCCCCTCTTCGACATTGGTAGTAATGGAAAGATCCTGTTGGTGGTTGCATATTATTGGCATATTTGCATTCCTCAATTACCTTCCTTATAGTAAACACCTTCACATCCTACTTGCATTTCCCAATGCATATTATGCTCGTCTTGAACCAAAAGGGAAAATTGAAAATATGGAAAATGTTCAAAAAGAGGTCACTTATATGTTCAAACCAGAACTTGCACCAGTTAACGGCGATGCCAAAACGCATAAATTTGGTGCAAAGGATGTGTTTGACCTGAGTTGGAAAAATTTACTGGATGCATATAGTTGTACAGAATGCGGAAGGTGTACTATGGCATGCCCCGCCAATCAAACCGGGAAGCTTCTTAATCCCCGCAAAATAATGATGGACACCCGCGACAGGGTGGAAGAAATAGGAAGGAACTTCTTTAATAAAAATCGCACCTTTTCAGAAGATGGAAAATCATTGCTTCATAATTATATCACCACCGAAGAGTTAAGAGCCTGCACTACCTGTAATGCCTGTGTGGAAGAATGTCCTGTAAGTATAAACCCTTTATCAATAATTCTTGAACTCCGGCGTTCATTGATCATGGAAGAAAGTAACGCGCCGCAGGAGTGGAATACAATGTTCAGCAATATTGAGAATAATTTTGCACCCTGGAAATTTAGCCCTGAAGAAAGAGATGCATGGACGATTTAAAATTTTAATATACAAGAAACATGTTAATACCCACCTATCCTTTTCACACCCTGAACTGGTCACAAATTGAAAAAGTAATTCATCCAGGTAAGTCTGGAATTGCCTTATGGCAAACCTTTATGATGGGAGAAATTCGAATCAGAATGGTACAATATTCACCAGGGTATTCAGCTGATCATTGGTGTGATAAAGGTCATATTATTTATTGCATTGAAGGAAAAATGACAACAGTTTTAGAAGATGGGAGAACTTTTATTCTCAAAAAAGGTATGACATATCATGTGGGTGATCAAAGTGATACACACCAATCTTCTACAGCAACCGGGTGCCAATTATTTATTGTTGATTAGAGTATTATGAAACAACAGGCTCCACTTTCCCATCCACTCCCAAAGTGTCCAATTTTTCTGCAGCATCTTTATGTAACAATATTTTTAGTAGCTGGATCACTGCGGTTAGAGCGAATATTCCACCGATTACCCAGTTTAGAATGTTCTGATTAGTATTTAATTTCTCGACAATGTATTTACCGCCAAAAATGAATACACAATTTCCCATCAATGTGCCAAGACCAATTCCTATAATATACAAATTGTAATGCGCATTGTCTGGTTTCAATATTTTTTTGGTAAATAATATTGTACTCCATCCAAACCAAAATGGGATCTGCATCGGACTGATGGAACTCATTATCAAACCAAGCCAAAAACGATGCATGTTATTATTCAACATGATGTTTTTTGCATGATGTTCCTTAGTAGCTGCAATAAAACTGCCGACAGCCAGCGCCACAACGATTCCAAATGTAATCCACTCTAGCCAACGAAAAAGGACTTTTTGTTTACGAACCCAATTAATTCCAACCAGTGAAATACGAACATAGATCATCTCTGTAAGAAGAGAGCCCAGAGAAAAATAGATTGCATCCGCAACGCTTTCCTGCACGCTGATCTGCATGGCAGCTATATTTAATGTTCCAAGGGGAAGAGATCCGAGGAAACTTACTATCATGCCCCAGAAGAAGACTTTTGCCAGGTTCATGAAAACTAAATTAGCTTTTCTTTGCTAAAACGGATAGAGAAACTTTTACTGTATTACCCATTACCCCGCTATTACCTCCAACTCCATAATCAATACGATTCAATTCAAAGTCTCCCTTGAAGATATAATCCTGTCCCTGCAATGTACCAGTAAATGGAAATTCGATATTCTTAGTTACCCCATGCATGGTAAGTGTTCCGGTAAAATAATACCACCCGGTTTCACTTTTGTTGGTGAGATTTATTTTCGTTGATTTGATAATAATCTGTGAGTACTTTTCAGCGTCGAAGTAAGCTTCACTCCTTAGATGCTCATCCCGATTCCTGCTATCAGTATCTATGGTTTTTACCTCTACAGAAACATTAAATGCACAGGTTTTAAGGTTGGATGGATTAAAATCAATTGCTCCTTTCAACCCGGAAAGATCTCCTCCTGTACCAATGCCAAAATTCTTAATGGTAAAATGAACTTTACTGCCTTGATCTACAGGTTTATACTGCTGGGCTGAAACAAAGAGGGCAGAATTAAGGAAAAATAAAATGAGTAATAAACGTAACATATTTTTTTCTTTAAGGTTTTATAAAGTCAGATTAGTTTGTCTGCTTCTTTCATTTGTGCAAAATATCTATCCGTATCTTTCAGGAACTTCAATCCCCTCATTAGGGACCAATACTTAATGCCTTTTTTATAATTATACCTACTGATCTGGTACAATACTTTCCAATGCCTTAAAATCTCTTTATAAGCTGTAAGCAGTGTGTAACCTGTATCATAAAAATGATTTGGCTCTGCTCCACAACCATTGAATTCGAGTATGGTGAAGTTTCTATTCTGTTTCAATTCTTCGACTGAGGAACACATAATATCATAACGACCATAAAAGAAATCATCCACTGTTGTACTTATCCTGTCGATTACACCAACAAGTCTTTCATCAATCTGATCCTTAAGGTCTATGAAACTTGCACCACGATTATGATTTGCTGCATAACTTAACTTATAATGTTCACCATTAGGTATTATTTTGTCAAAATTCATACCATGCTTGGCCTCCATTTCATCAAACCGCCTGGATGCCTTTGGATGTTGAAGGATCAACTCCTTCAAACTATGTTTGCCATCTCCTAATACTTGCAAAGGAATTTTATGAAGAAAGCCTGTGATACTACCTTTTAGCTTATCGGGATACCGGTAATAAAAAATACTTACCTCCATCGGGTATGAAACAAGTTCCTGAATGATATACTCAAATGGATTTTTTTTATGATAATTTTTTAATTCTTCTTCCGAATCAAGTTTCCTGAAAAGAATTCCCTGGCCTCCAACTTCTGGCTTTACAATCAGGGGGAAGCTGAGCTTATTTTTATCAATTCCATTTTTTACCAGGTCAAAACTATCGGTAGGCTTTACATTGAAAGTTATTGGATAAAGATGAACAGGTAATAGATCGTACATTTCTTTTTTAGGCTCTCCTTCCATTCCCCCAAATGTTAATTTTGGATTACTTGGCGTAAAAAACCACACAGACCCGGATCGGATCATATACCATCCCCATACAATAGTAATTGGTGCATATAAAACTTTAAATGGCCACTGCTCCCAATCCAATAATCGCCGAATCAATTTCTTCACATTAACTTTTTATAAAGTTGCAAAAATAAGTCTTATAGTCTGGCGATACCTAATAAAACAAATATGTTTGTTGTATTTTAGCGATGATTTAGTAATGGATGATCAGTTTTGTTCATCGAACGTTAAATGATAAAATATGCAAGTACCAAGAATGGCTGAGCTCACTGCTAACGGCGAAATGCCAGAGATCTTGTTTTGGGTTGGCTGTGCAGGGAGTTTTGACCAACGTGCACAAAAGATAACGAGGGCATTTGCATCGATCCTGGAAAAGGTTGGAATAAAGTATGCCATACTTGGAAAAGAAGAGATGTGCACAGGGGATCCGGCAAGGAGAGCAGGCAATGAATTTATGTTCCAGATGATGGCTTACCAGAATATTGAAATATTGAATGGATATGGGATTAAAAAAATAGTTACTACTTGTCCTCACTGTTTCAATATATTGAAAAATGAATATCCTGAATTAGGCGGTCATTATGAAGTGATCCATCATGCTACATTTTTACAACAGTTAATAGACACAGGCAAAATAAAAATATCCGAAGGTGGATCTTTTAAAGGCAAAAAGATCACCTTTCACGATAGTTGCTACCTGGGCAGAGCAAATGATATTTATGAAGCACCCAGGAAAGTATTGGAAGCACTGGATATCGAACTTGTCGAAATGAATCGATGCAGAAGCAACGGATTTTGTTGTGGTGCCGGTGGTGCACAAATGTTTAAAGAGGAAGAAAAAGGAGATATTAGGGTAAGTACCGAAAGAACACATGAAGCAATCGATACGGGTGCAACAGTGATTGCTGCAGCCTGCCCATTTTGCAATACCATGTTAACCGATGGTGTAAAAACAAATGAGAAAGAAGATGATGTTAAAGTAATGGATATCGCAGAGCTCGTTTTTAGTTCAATGGAATAGTAAGATTAAAATTAACTTTGCTCTATGAATCATCACTTCCAGGATTTGATCCCCAATGACTTTTCAGGTAAGTCACGTGTTTGGATTTACCAGAGCAACCGTCAATTTACAATCGATGAATCAATGCAAATCGAAGAATTGCTTCATGGTTTTACAAATTCATGGCTAAGCCATGGAGCAAAGGTTAAAGGATTCGCATCCCTCCTCTTTGGGCAGTTCATCATCCTGGTGGCAGATGAAACTGCAACGGAAGTTGGTGGATGTAGTACAGATACTTCAGTACGATTGATAAAAAATATAGAACTGGATTATTGTGTTCAGCTATTTGAGAGAACCATACTAGCATTTATTGTCAAAGAAAGGATTCAGTTAATCCCTATGAATCAATTAAATGATGCCATTGAAAGAGGAATAATTTCTCCTGATACCCTTTATTTTAATAATAATATTCAAACAAAGGATGAACTGTTAAATGCCTGGATTATTCCTCTAAAAGATAGCTGGCTGGCAAAAAGAATCAAAACGCTGTCGATATTGAATCCCGATGGGATTTCAGAATTCCCAACCCCATCGGGGTTGAATATCGGTAGAAGGATCAAAATCTAAACCCCAAATTAACCCCCAACCCTCTAAGCCCGGCCCAGGGGCCCTGCTCAACAATTGATGCACCTGTAGAATTCACCTGGTAAGAACTGATC
>JADGPY010000335.1 GCA_017882205.1 Chitinophagaceae bacterium | reverse complement strand
TTTGGTGATAACTATGAACAGCTTATTGTTTCAGATACGCTGGATAAAGATGGACATCAATATGTGAACCTGGTGCAAAAAGGAGGCGGTGTTTTGGGAATTGCACTTGTTGGGTATACTTATATTCTTGAATTAGCAGGCATTCGTTTCATGCGCCTGGCTGGCACAAGCGCTGGTGCCATCAATACTGCACTGATGACAGTAATAGGAAAAAAAGATGAAACCAAATCCTATAAAATATTGGATGCTATTTGCAAACTCGACTTTTTTAAGCTTATAGATGGACACCCTTTTATACGCAGGGTCATCAAAACCTTCATTACACATACTGATTTTTCAATCAAATTAAAAAGATGGCTGATCGGTTTCGTAATAATATTCTCTGGGTTGTTGATAGGAGACTTTCTTTTTTTGGGGTTAGAAACAAAGTTTCCCGGATTATCCATTGTTACGAGGATATTCTTTGTATTCACAGGCCTTTTACTGGTATCGATGATTATTATTCTCCATTATATATATTCCCTGTTAAAACGATTTAAAGAATCAGGGTTTGGTATCAATCCAGGTGACTTTTTATATGATTGGATAAAAAGTCAGCTGATTGCCAACGGTGTAAAGACTGTCACTGATTTAAAAAATAAGGCAAGTGCGCCGATTGAAGGCCTTTATTTGCGCGATAATCGAACAGAAAGTATCGAAGATTTAAAAGGCGATGTCACTTTTATCACCTCAGAGGTAGTAACCGAAAACAAAATTCAGTTTCCGGAGATGTGCTCACTGTTCAGGCAAAACATTGATGATCTTCAACCCGCCGGCTTCATTAGAGCTTCTATGTCTATTCCCATCTTTTTTGAATCATATTTTATTAAGGATATAGCTTGTACTACCCAGGAAATTAAAGATGCATGGAAGGATAGGTTTAATGAGTCCGATCCGCCAACAACAGTCCGTTTTGTAGACGGAGGTATACTTTCTGATTTTCCTATGAGTATTTTTTACAATCCAAATGTAACAGTGCCCTGCCTACCATCTTTAGGTATTGACCTGGATGACAATAATCCCGATGACAACACAAAAGGTGCATCAAGTTGGAGCATCTTCGGATACTTCGGCCGTATTTTTAATACAACGAGGTTTTATTATGACAAGGACTTCCTCTTAAAAAATAAAATGTTTGGAAAAGGAATCGGAAAAGTTCCATTATCCAAATTTAACTGGCTTAACTTCTTTTTAAAAACTGATGAAAAGATAGACATGTTTTTGATTGGAGCAGAGGCGGCAACAGAATTCTTACTAAATTTTGACTGGCAGGAGTATAAGGATAACAGAGAGAAAACACAAAAACTGCTTGTAGACATTGCAGCCACCTTAAAATGATTGGCCACACTTTAATTTCTCAATTAAATATTTATTATGTCTTTACTAATACCTGATATCTGGCTATGGTTCGCAATAGCATTTGGGATAATGTTGTTCGCTACTTTTATTATGGGACTTCAAACTAAGCATTTGTATACTATAGATGTGGTAGAACGCAAATTTACTATGATGGACCTGGAATTTCCTGCCACTCCCCAGGAACTGGTTAATATTATTGGCGGTCTCTTTCTCCTGCCTGATGCTAAGAAGAGGGATCAAGCAGTAAAAGCATTAAAAGGGCAGTTATTGGTAGATTTCTTCTTGTTCATGCCATCCACCTATGGGGGTATTTTTCTCTTATCTATGAAGGTGGCGACTAAAATGAATGGCCACTTTGGCCAGGGGCTATTTTCAATTTTAGCCTGGCTACAAGCATTGGCTTTTCTTTTAGATATAATCGAAAACATTTACCTGTGGAAGAAGATAAAACCTATCCCGCAACGCTCAACTCCTTCTGTTCACCAGGCCTACAAACTCCTGGAAGTATTTAAATGGGGGATTCCCCTTACTGCGTCGGTCTGTTGTTTTTCCTCTCTTCTTTATTTTTGGATAACCGGGCTTTATTCAACCAACTCTTATTGCTATATGTTGATCATTGCCGCTGAGATGGCCCTGTTTATTATTGCCGGGGTAATTAAGGCAAAAAGAGCTTAATATTTAGCTTAACCACTTCTCTTTATAAAATCTTTATGCAAAGCATCTTTCCTTTTATATTATGCTAATAAGTTCTGAAGTAATTTTGTATTGGTTTATATATCATACATGGTTGAACTCTTTATAAACAAATTCAGTAAAACAAAACAGTATCTCTATAGCATTTTACTGATTTTTTTGGTAGCAGGAATTTGTTTTATTTTCTCTGGATATATTGGATACAGGGTTGTAGCATTCATATTACTGGTTACAGTATCCTTGATAGCTATGTTTTTTGATATTTTACCAGTCTTAGCTGCTGCACTTATGAGTGCATTGATATGGGATTATTTTTTTATACCTCCTCATTTTACGCTGCAAGTTGCAACTACTGATGATTCTATTCTGTTGCTTATGTATTTTGTAATTGCCTCGGTAAATGCAGTGTTAACTTATAAAATCCGGCAAATTGAAAAGGTGGCAATGCAAAAAGAGGAGAAGGCTAATACAGTAAAATTATACAACACTATTCTTAATTCTTTATCTCATGAGTTGCGTACCCCAATTGCAGCAATTATAGGAGCCACTGATAATTTGCAGAATCATAATGAGAAACTTACACAAAATAACAGGTACGAATTAGTAAAAGAAATTTCTAAAGCATCTTTTAGATTAAATCAGCAGGTTGAGAATCTGCTAAATATGTCCAGGCTGGAATCTGGCATTATCCAACCTAAAAAGGATTGGTGCGATATTATCGAAGTTATTTATGATGTAGTAAAAAGAATCGAAGAGAACGGCATAAGTCAGAAAATAAATATTAATATAAACCCTGCAATTCCTCTATTTAAATTAGACAAAGGAATGCTTGAGCAGGTAATTTATAATCTGGTAAATAATGCAGCCATATATACTGATGCAACCTGTATAATAAATATTATTGCGATTTGCCATGCCGATGTTTTACAGATCATTATTGAAGACAATGGGAAGGGATTTATACCGGACGAAATAACTCATGTATTTGATAAATTCTATCGGCTAAAAAATACAAAAACTGGCGGAACTGGTTTAGGTTTATCAATTGTAAAAGGCTTTACAGAAGCGATGGGAGGATCAATATATTTAGAAAATCTTTCAACTGGCGGAGCCAGGTTTACCATAAATATTGTTGCTGAAACTTCCTATCAAAAAAATATTAAAAATGAGTAATCCGGCGGAGATATTGATAATTGATGATGAAGTACAAATGCGTAAGCTGTTAGAAATTACATTGCAGACTAATGACTATTCGGTCAGTAAGGCAGCCACTGCAAAGGAAGGGATCATTATGGCTGCCAACCATCCACCGGATATGATCATACTCGACCTTGGATTGCCTGATGAAGATGGACATTCAGTTTTGCAAAAACTTAGAGAATGGTATACCAATCCTGTAATTATTCTTTCAGTACTGAACAACGAAGAGGATATTGTTAATGCATTGGATGCCGGTGCTAATGATTATTTAACCAAGCCATTTAGAACAGGAGAGCTTTTGGCTCGTATGCGTACTGCCTTACGAGGCGCATTCACTGAAGAAAATAATCCTGTGCTTTCGTACAATGATCTTCAAATTGATCTATCAGCAAGAACAGTAAAAAGGAATAATGAACTAATTAAACTGACAGCCACGGAATATGCCTTGCTTGCAACATTTGCAAAAAATGAAGGAAGAGTATTGACCCATCAATATTTATTAAGAGAAGTATGGGGGCCAGGCTTTATCAATCAAACTCAATATTTAAGGGTATTTATCGCACAACTAAGAAAAAAGTTAGAAAATGATCCTAACCGGCCTGAATATTTTGTTACCGAATCTGGTATAGGGTATCGTTTTGTTTTTAAAGAATAATCCAAAAACCATATTAGTATTCAATCAAAAATCAAATGCAAACATTTGAACAGTAACGCTATTTTTTAAATGTCAACTGTATTTAAAATAAAATTATCATCGTGCAAAAGTACCTAAGTAAAGTAAGCGCAGCGGGGTTATTGGTTGCTTTAGGAATTATTTACGGTGATATAGGAACATCACCACTTTATGTTTTAAGTTCAATTATTGGTAAAAGAGAAATCACCCGGGAATTAGTATACGGGGGGATATCATGTGTGTTCTGGACACTCTCTCTGCAAACAACTTTTAAATATATTTTATTAACGCTTCAGGCAGATAACAGGGGTGAGGGAGGAATATTTTCATTATTTGCGCTTGTTCGTCGCTATCGAAGGTGGCTGTATATTCCTGCATTTATTGGTGCCGGAACTTTATTGGCTGACGGAATTATCACCCCACCGATTTCAGTTGCATCAGCAGTTGAAGGATTAAATGGAGTTAATGGGTTAGAAAATATTATTGCGCCGGGTAACACATTAACGGTGGGAATAATTATAGGTATTATCTCACTTTTATTTTTCTTTCAGCAATTTGGAACAAACATAGTGGGAAGTTCTTTTGGTCCTATAATGCTCATTTGGTTTTTAATGCTTGCGATTCTGGGCATAAGCCAGTTAACTGATTATCCTTCTATTTTAAAAGCGCTCAATCCCGTTTATGCATATGATCTGTTATCAAAATACCCCAGGGGATTCTGGTTGTTAGGCTCTGTATTTCTATGTACTACAGGAGCAGAAGCGTTATATTCTGATCTTGGGCATTGTGGGAAGAAAAATATTCAATACAGTTGGATATATGTAAAAACGGCTTTATTATTAAACTATTTTGGTCAGGGTGCATGGCTAATGTTAAGAAAGGAAAAATTACTTAATGGACTAAATCCTTTTTATGAGGTAATGCCACACTGGTTTTTACTATTTGGAATCATTATAGCTACAGCCGCTGCTATTATTGCAAGTCAGGCTTTGATTAGCGGATCGTTTACTTTAATAAGCGAAGCAATGCGCCTTAATTTCTGGCCTAAGATCAGGATTAAATTTCCTACTGTAATAAGAGGGCAAATTTATATACCCAGTATAAACTGGATATTGTGGATAGGCTGTATTGCAGTGATGCTTTATTTCCGTGAGTCATCCAGAATGGAAGCTGCTTACGGTTTTTCTATCACCATTGCAATGCTTATGACTACTATGCTGATGTTTTATTACATGAAGTTCGTAAAAAAATGGCCTGCAATAATAATTACAATTATTTTAATCGTTTTTCTAACAGTAGAAATTTCTTTCTTCATCGCCAACATCGCAAAAATTAAACAACGTTGGATGTTCCTGATTTTTGAATTTGGTATCATAGGTGTAATGTATGTATGGCAAAGAGCAAGAAAAATAAAAAATCGTTATATAGAATTTGTAAGGCTGGAACAGTATCTTCCAGTGATCCAGGAATTGAGTAATGATAAATTAATACCCAAATATGCAACACACCTGGTCTATCTAACCAGTGCTAATAATCCAAAAGAAATCGAACACAAAATAATTTATTCAATCTTGAATAGAAAACCAAAGAGAGCAGATATTTATTGGTTTGTTCATGTTGATACCCAGGATGAACCTTATACTAATGAGTATACCGTAACAACAATTATTCCCAATGAAGTTATCAGGGTAGAATTTAAATTAGGATTCAGAGTCGCACCAAGAATAAATTTAATGTTCAAAAAAGTTATGGAAGATATGGTAACCAATAGAGAAGTGAATGTTACAAGCAGGTATGAAAGCCTGCAACGAAATAATGCAGTAGGAGACTTTCAATTTATTGTTATGGAAAAGTTCTTATCCCAGGATAACGAACTTGGATTATTTGAAAAACTTGTACTACAAATGTATTTCTGGATAAAGGATAGAAGCCTAAGTGAAGAAAGAGGATTTGGTTTAGATCAAAGTAATGTGACTATTGAACAGTTCCCCCTGATAGTTGCACCTGTATCAAAATTGGGATTAAAAAGAGTTTACACCGAGGAATAAAAGCCTATACCCTTTACCACCTCCCATTGCCTAAGAGAGATTACGGGTGACAGATTAAGTTTAAAGTTTAGTGCCTTTACTTCACACGTCTTTCTTTTTGAGATTATCTGCCACCAGGAAAACAATGCCGATGGCCAGCCAGAAAACAGATTTAATCCAGTTATGTGTTTGAAAAGCCTCCAACATAGCCACTCCAAAAAAGAGAAGAAATACTGTAAAGTTAGTTCCTAACCTGATTTTTTTCATTGTAATATAATTTTTTTCTAAAGTTAGGTAATACTTATCTGGTTTAAAATGCCGACCTTTTCAGCGTAATAATTCTCAAAAAATTCCACATAACAGATCAATATAGAAAAACAATGACAACAAAAAAAAAATTAGGCATTTGGATGGATCATTCAAGCGCTCACTTAATGGAATTTAAAACCGATCCCATTGAAACAACAACCATTGAATCAAAATTTACTCACGAGGAAAAAGAGCATAGTTTTAGTAAGAGTGAAAGCCTGATGCACAATAAGGAACAGCATGAACAATCAGACTATTACAAAAAATTAGGTGAGGTTATTCAAAATTATGATGAGGTACTTCTCTTTGGTCCTACTGATGCGAAAGTTGAGTTGTTTAACACTTTAACCGCAGATCATCATTTCGAAAAAATAAAAATTGAAATTAAACAAGCTGATAAAATGACTGAGAACCAGCAACACGCCTTTGTTAGAGAACATTTTTCAAGTAGCCTTTTCTAATACGCACCATTTATTAAGTAGGATAGAATTTATTCGTTTAGGGAAGCTGATTAGATTTGTTGTTTCACCCAACCCATTCAGAGAATAGCAAAATGTTGCTTTTTCAATAATATTATTTTAAAAATACTTATATTAGCGCTTAAATGGCGATGGAGTTCGCCCTTAACTGTCCCGGTTTGGGAATGATGACTCCTGTTCATAGCATTATCGAATTAAATTATGTAACTATGTACAGGAGTTTATTATTAATTGGAGCAGGAAGCTGTATAGGCGGCGTTTCACGATTCTTATGCCAGCAATTTGTACAAAAACATTTCCCTTCTTCTATCCCTTTAGGCACCTTGAGTGTAAATATAATTGGTTGCTTTATAATAGGCATCATCTATGGGCTGGCGAATAAAAACAATATTCTTTCTCCGGAACTAAGAATGTTTTTAGCAACTGGTTTTTGCGGAGGCTATACCACATTTTCCTCTTTTGCTTATGAAAACTTTAGCCTCATGCAGGAGGGTGAATTTTATTATATGGCTTTATATATTTCGATGAGCTTAGTTATAGGATTTGCTGCAGTATTTGCAGGAATATTATTCATGAAATTAATGTAATGAGTATGGTACTTAGCGAAGATTCAAAACTATTGCGCATATTTATTGGCGACATAGATAAAATTGGTCACCAGCCATTATACGAAGCCATTTTGTTTGCCGCGCGCAAGAATGGGTTGGCAGGTTGCACTGTGCTAAAAGGCATTATGGCGTTTGGCGCTTCATCAAGGGTACACACAGTTAAATTAATTGAAATTTGTGACAACCTGCCTGTAGTGATTGAAATTGTAGATCATGAAGAAAAAATAAGTGCATTTGTTGAAGTGGTTAGCGAATTAATGGAAAAAGCTAACTGCGGAGGATTGATCACCATTGAAAAAGCAAATGTATTATATTATAAGCCAAGACCAAAAAAGTAACCGTGAGTACAATAATGCGCAACATCTAAAATGAAAGTGGCTAATATCGGATGACCAGGTTAATCAATATACAATGAAGTATTTGAAAGTTCTCTATATACAGGTGCTCATAGGCATAGTTGCAGGAGTTTTTGTTGGTTGGTTGTTTCCTTCCTTCGCTTCTACTGGCAAGCTAATAAGCGAAACCTTCATCAACATGATTCGCATGGTAATTGCGCCTGTTATTTTCTTTACCATTGTATCTGGTGTTGCAGGTGTCGGAGAGATAAAAAAGGTTGGTCGGGTAGGTTTAAAGTCTTTGATCTATTTTGAAGTAGTAACTTCCCTTGCATTAATCATTGGTTTGCTCACTGCAAATATTGTAAAGCCCGGAGAAGGTGTGCCATTTACACATTCGGCAAATACTCAGCTTACTGAGATCTCTACAAAGGCCAATGAAGTTAACTGGGGTGATTTTTTTTCTCATATAGTTCCCTCCAATATTGTCGACGCTTTTGCAAAAGGCGATATTCTTCAGGTATTGTTCTTTAGTATTTTATTTGCTATAGGTTTAAAGTCTATGGGCGCTGCCGGACAAAGTCTGCTTACCAGTTTTGAAAAAATAAACAAAGTCCTTTTTAATGTTCTGAACATTATCATGAAGCTTAGCCCAATAGGTGCTTTTGGCGGAATGGCTTATACCATTGGTAAGTTTGGTTTTGCAACACTTGCAGTATTGGGGAAATTGATGCTTACCTTTTATCTAACGGGTATCCTCTTCATTTTTGTGGTGTTAAATCTTGTCTGTCGATATTATAAGATCAACTTATGGAAATTACTGGTTTATATTAAAGAAGAAATATTAATTGTGCTTGGTGCCAGCAGCAGTGAGGCAGTGTTGCCCTCAGTGATGCAAAAATTAACAGTTGCTGGTTGCGAAAAAGAAGTGGTGGGACTGGTAATACCTACTGGCTATAGTTTCAATCTTGATGGTACGACAATTTATTTATGCATGAGCGTCATTTTCCTGGCGCAGGTGTTCAATATTAACCTTTCGCTAGCACAACAACTTACAGTTATTGGTATATTGCTTCTTACAAGCAAAGGAGCTGCAGGGGTCGCCGGCAGTGGCTTTATAGTGCTTGCATCAACATTAACTGCTGTGAAAGTAATTCCTTTAGAGGGGCTAGCCTTACTAATAGGTGTGGATCGCTTCATGAGTGAAGGAAGAGCCATTATAAATTTTATTGGGAACACTATTGCTACCGTCATAATCGCAAAAAGCGAGAATGCATTGGATATGGATAAGTACCATCAGGTTGTTGAAATGAAAGTTTCAAAGTGAAAGCAGACTTTAATTCCACCAAATAACCACAAAACCATCGGCACCATACCAGCCTCCAGAGTTATTACCTGCGCCTCCGCCGGCACTTGGGAATTTGGAATTTTGGCCAGAAACAGTAATTATAGCCGATCCATTTTCAAAACGCACATGATCACCTCCCTGAGCAACAGGATTTAAAAACCCGGTTGGAATTCCACCTGAACCAAATTCTGCAATTTCAACATAGGTGGTGGCATTCTTCAAAAAACCTGTTGATGAAGTAGTTTTACCTTCAGAACCGTTGAAAAAGTAAGTATTATCAAAAGTACCAGAAGATGTTCCGCTTTGGGGAAGACCTCTATTTGAAGCTGCTGGAATACCACCTCCACCAAATACTGTTAGTATATTTCCGCTAAAATTAACAATAGTGCTTCCACCGTTTAAACTGGATGATACTCCATAAGAAGAACCTGCTCCAATTGTAATATTTATTACATCTCCCGGATTGACGGTTCTTACTGTACGGGCATATCCCCCACTGGTTCCGCCGTTATTAGTAGTTCCACCACTGCCGGCACCCCAGGCTTCAACCATTACCTCTGTCACTCCCGCAGGTACGTTGAATGTAGAAACTTGTGACCCTGAAAATGATTTTGACTTTCTATAACCCGCAGTGCTTCCCCAACTCAAACCAGTACCGGTGCTCATCAAAACCTGCCCACTTTGCCCTGCAGTTCCATTGGCTTTTATGGTGCCAGTGATATTCACATTCCCATTTACATCTAACTTTTCAGCAGGGGAGGGGTTATTTATGCCAACATTTTGCGAGTTGCAAAATATAGATAGCTGAATGGCAATGCCAAGAAGTAATAACTGTTTCATAAGTTACATATTTAGATTATTAAGGTACTAAAAATAAGCGAATTTAGTTAAGAGATATTATGTTATTTAAGATCGATAGAAAAGCTACATCATAAAACACAAACGCAAGATGGCGTGGGCAATAATTATTTACACAAAGTTAAACATTGAAGTGGAAGCATAAAAGCCCAGGTGAAAATACTAAATGGAATATTTATTTGAAAAAGCAGATAGAGATTTACTTAATTTTCATTTGGGCTAGATCGGGATGATCGGGATGGATCGGCTTCCAGGCCTTAATCTGAATGATTATGGGAGGGAGTTTAATACATTAGAGCTTTTGAATATTCTTTTTGTAT
>JADGPY010000060.1 GCA_017882205.1 Chitinophagaceae bacterium | reverse complement strand
CAGCACTAGTTATAAATTTTATGTCAACAAATTGTTAATCTTGTTGAACCGCATATATTTGTCAATTATTAAACTAAAATGCAAATGAGAAAACTATTACTTACGGTATCAGCAATGCTATTTTTGCTGGTTACTGCAATTTCACAACGAACGATTACGGGTAAGGTCACATCTAAGGATGGAACATCACTTCAGGGTGTTACCGTTGAAGGGAGTGACAAGTCAACCACACTTACGGCAGATGATGGGAGTTTTAGTATTAAAGTAACTTCTTCTGCAAGGTATTTATTATTTACGCTGACTGAGTATTCTTCAGAGCAGGTATCGATTGGGAATAAAACAACCATCAATGTTTCTCTTTCCAGCAGTATCGCAAAGCTTCAGGAAGTGGTGGTTGTTGGATACGGCACTCAAAAAAGAAGCGAGGTATCTTCGTCTATATCTAAAATTGATCCAACCCCGATTGCACAACTGGTAACACCAAGTGTGGATAAGCAGTTAGGTGGCCGGGCGGCGGGTGTGCAGGTAACTAATCCAAGCGGCCTGGTAAATCAGCCACCGAGAATAAGGATCAGAGGGGTGAATAGTATCAGTGGGGGTAGAAGTCCTTTATTCATTTTAGATGGAGTTAATGTTAGCTCCGGTGGATTTTCAGGGGTTACAAATGACAATTTGTTGGGAGATATCAATCCGAATGATATAGAATCTGTTGATGTTTTAAAAGATGGCGCTGCAACTGCCATCTATGGTTCAAGAGCTAGTAATGGAGTAATTATAATAACCACAAAAAAAGGTCGCTCAGGGATTCCCAAGGTGAACTATAATGTAACGTGGGGTTTTGCAAAACCTTCTAAAAAGTTTAGCCTTCTTTCAGGGGATGATTTTGTGACCATTGCGAATGAAAAATTAATGGCAGCTCCGGGTGGGACGGCACAGGCTTTTAATCCAAACCATATAAACACAGACTGGCAGGATGTAATTTTTAGGCCAACTGCACATTCGGCTACTCATAATTTGTCTATTGAGGGAAGCAATGACAGAGTAAATTATTTTATTTCAGCAGGTTATTCTAATCAGGAAGGTATAATTGTTACAAATGCCAATAGAAGATATTCTCTTAGAGGTAACATTGATGTTCGGATTAATAAATGGCTTAAATTAAGTAATTATATCACCTTATCAAGGTCAGAGGATGCTGATCAGAATAATGGCGGTAATTCCTTATCAGGTGCTGTTTATAATGCAATCAGGGCCTTACCCGATGTGTCGCCATACGATACGGCCAATATAAAGTTTTCGGGATACAACATAACTTCTGATGGAAAGGCATTGGGAATGGGCAACAATACTAAGTTAATAGATAATAATAATACAAACATTGCTTATGTTTTAAATAAAAACATTTTCCGCTCGATCAAGCATAGAATCCTTGATAATGTTGGGGCAGAGATAAAACCTTTCAGCTGGCTAACTTACACAAGTAAAGCTTCCATAGATTTCATTACATTGAATGATTTTCAAAGCTATGACCCATTGCATGGAGATGGGCAAAGCGTTAATGGACTTGTATTTAACCAGGCAGCAAATACCCTTAATTGGGATGTTCAAAACTATTTAATTTTTAATAAAAAGTTCCGGCAACATAATATTGCAGCTACCGTTGGAACAGAATATATCGATGGAACGAGTAACAGCTTTTACGCACAGGGACAGGGATTGGCTGATCCTTTTTTTGGACAGCAGAATATTATCAGTAACGGCTTTTCTACTCAATTCTCAGGTGGTAGTTTTTCGCAAGGCTCCAGCCTGTTATCTTACTTTGGCCGGGTAAATTATGATTATGGGGGGAAGTATTATCTGCAGGCTTCGTTCAGAAGAGATGGCTTATCAAAATTTGCCATCGGTAACAAATGGGCAAATTTCCCCGGAGCTTCTGTAGCCTACCGGATTTCGCAGGAAGATTTTTGGAAAGGAAGCTCAATAAGCAAGGTACTAAGCGATGTTAAATTAAGAGGCAGCTTTGCAAAAGTTGGTAATAATGCCATTGCAGGAGGAAATTTTGGGTATGAAAACTTATATGGACTTTCCCCTTATGGATCTATAAGTGGAATTGCTGCCAGCCAGATTGGTAATAGCAACCTAACCTGGGAAACTGCTAATAAATATGATGTTGGTGCTGATTTTGGATTCCTGAAAAACAGGATAAATCTTGTTGTTGATTATTTTGTTGACCAAAATAACAACCTCGTTCTTCAAGCCCCATTACCCTCGTCACTTGGCGTACCTGGTAATAATATTCTACGAAATATTGGTGCAATGAAAAATAATGGCATTGAACTTTCTTTGAACGCCACCATTCTTAGTAAAAAAGATTTCTCCTGGGATATTGGAATAAATTATACCCATCAAAATAACGTAGTTACCTCATTGTATTTAGGAAAGGATATTAATGTGGTAGCTGGTAGTGGAGCAACCTATGCAATTGATAGAGTAGGACTTCCACTAAATTCATTATATGGTTATGTATGGGCGGGAGTAAATCCGTTAAATGGTAACCCTATGTATTTAAAGGCAGACGGCACAAAGATACAGGGGGATATTGCAAGCACTAAATATTATACAGTTAATGCGGATGGATCACTCGGAACCCAAACTACCCTAGCTGGCTCTGATCAACAGGTGCTTGGTAATTCTCTCGTTAAGTATTTTGGTGGCATAACCAGCACAATAAACTACATGGGCTTTAGCCTGGATGTGTTATTCAGATACGCCGGTGGCAACAAAATAATGAATATCACGGCACAGGAATCTTTATTCAACCAGGGATTCACAAATAGTGGCACTGTGTTATTAGATCGTTGGACCAAACCGGGCCAGATAACAGATGTACCGCGTGTATGGTATGGCCGCGATAATTTTATAAATAATACCAATTCATCTCTCACCAGGTTTATAGAGGATGGCGACTATATCAGGCTGGATAATTTACAACTCATGTATACTATTCCAGTTCCTTCTTTGCAGAAATGGTCGAAGAATAACGTGAAATCATTTAGGGTATATGTACAAGGACAAAATCTTTGGACGAAAACGAAATATAAAGGCCTTGATCCCGATAATATTGGTGAACAAGGTGCGGATTATAATACAGTTCCTTCAGCCAGGACATGGTCTTTTGGATTAAATGTTGGTTTCTAATATTGATTATTATTAAAATTATTTTTATGAAAATAAAATATCTCATTTTACTTATTTCGGCGGCAACAATATTTGGTACGAGTTGCAAAAAGGCTGTTTTAGAAAAACAACCCTATAACCAGTTTTCGGATGCCCTTGCTTATTCAACTCCTGATAAGGTATTACAATCATTATTTGGTGTTTATGATGCGGCGCAATCAGGATTTTATGCTGGAGGTGCTGTAAGAGGGTATCCTTTTGGAGCTGCTAATATTGAACAAGGTGATATGCGTGGTGAGGATATGATGAACCAGGCTACTTTTTTCCAGATCACGTATGAAGCATCCTATAATAATACGTCAGCCAATTGCGACTATTTATTTGAAAATGCCTATGCACTCGTAAATAAAGCAAACCTAACCATTGATGGGGTTAGAGGAGCTGTAACCAAAGGAATTATTTCAGCAGCTTTGGGACTACAATATGAAGGAGAATGCCGCTTCCTAAGAGCTATGGCTCACCACGAGCTGGTGCTGGAATTTTCAAAGCCTTTTGCAGATGGGAATGGTGGCCTAATGGGCATTATCTATAGGGATTTTGGAATTAGCAATGATGCAACTGCTGATCAGGCTCTTGCATTAAAACGGTCAGCTTACAAGGTATCAGATGTATATACTAAGATTCTTGCTGATCTTGACTATGCAGAAACAAATATGTCGGGAACAACGGATGCTTCAGCTTCAATTTACCGTGCATCCAAAGGTGCAGCTATTGCATTAAAAATGCGTGTGAAGATGCACATGGCAGACTGGGCTGGAGTTATAACAGAAGGTACCAAGTTAATAAGTGGCACAGCGCCAAATTTTGTGAGTCCGGTTGGCGGATTTAAATTAACTGCTACCTCAGATGGTTCTTTTACTAACAATACTTCTTTAGAAAATATTTTTTCCATAAAGAATGCTGCGACCGATAACCCGGGTGTAAATGGGGGCTTAGCTCAAATGTATGGTGATCCTGCATTGGGTGGACGTGGATTGGTTAGAGTTAGCCCCGTGCTATGGAGCGATCCGGATTGGAAGTGTGATGATGCACGACGTACTTTATTATACAGACTAGCCGGAACGAATGCTGTGTATACCACGAAATATAGAGATTATACAAATCTAACTGATGGAGCTCCTCAAATCCGTTATGCTGAGGTACTATTAATGATGGCGGAAGCAAGCGCCAGGGTTAGTGGATTAAATGCAACTGCCTTAGGTTATTTAAATGCAGTAAGAAATCGTTCGGTTACCAATGTTCTCGAACAATTCAGCCT
>JADGPY010000334.1 GCA_017882205.1 Chitinophagaceae bacterium | reverse complement strand
TAGCGTTAGTACTTAATACTGTAGGCCACCTGGAAGTACCGGTTGAGATTGATGGTATTGCCACACTGTTTTTAATTGATACCGGCGCTGGCAATACAGTCATTGATATCGGCTTTGCAGAAGAGAACCTAATGGAATTTAATTCTATAGATATGCTGGGTGGGGGTGTAGGTACATCCACACTGGGATTGTTCCATAAACAAGTGGCAGTTTTTAAAATTGATACATTTGAAATAAGCTCGTTCGATTTGTATGCCGCCGATTTTCTTCATGTAAAGGAAACTCTTGCAAACAAGGGAATTACAGATCCCGCGAATGGAGTGATAGGGGCCGACATCCTGGTTAAGTATTCTGCGATTATTGATTATGAAAAGAAGAGGTTGTATTTAAAAAAGGAAATTACTTTTTCGTAGAGACGTAGCGCGCTACGTCTCTTGTAGCGTGCTACGTCTCTACGAACCGCTAATCTCCAAAACCTCACTCACTTCTGTCGCCGGCATTTCAGCATTTCTCATAGCAATCCCTCTTGTTGCATTTGCAGCGAAATCAACAAAGGCCTGCTTTGAGATTTGATCATCACCTACCATTGCCGGGATTCCAAGATCTCCACCCTCCCGAATGCTTTGAACCAATGGTATTTCCCCAAGAAATGGGAGATCATATTCCTCGGCTAATTTTTTACCGCCTTCTTTTCCGAAAATATAATATTTATTGGCAGGTAATTCTGCAGGGGTGAAATAACTCATATTCTCTACGAGACCAATTACGGGCACCTTTACTTGTGCCTGGCTAAACATGGCGATTCCTTTTTTTGCATCCGCCAATGCTACAAGTTGAGGAGTAGTTACGACGATCACCCCTGTAACAGGAACGGTTTGAACTATGGTAAGATGGATATCACCAGTGCCAGGAGGCATGTCGATTACCAAATAATCCAATTCACCCCAATCTACATCAGTAACAAATTGCCGGATAGCGTTGCTAACCATTGGTCCACGCCAAACTACAGCCTGCTTCTCATCTACCAATAGACCAATGCTCATTAATTTTATTCCAAACCGCTCAATTGGAACGATCATCCCCTTGCCATCTACTTCTTTCATTAACGGGCGTTCTCCCCTAACTCCAAACATGATGTGTACACTCGGGCCGTAAATATCTGCATCCATAAGTCCAACCTTCGCGCCTCCGTGTGAAAGTGCCAGCGCTAAATTGGAAGCGACAGTACTTTTTCCGACTCCGCCTTTCCCACTAACTACTGCTATGATATTTTTTACCCCACTTAAAACATTTTTATTATCTTTTCGGTTGCTGGTGGTATTTGAAGTAAAATTAACCGTAACCTCAGCCTCTTTGTTGACAAGTAACTTTACTGCATTAATGCATGCATTGCCAATTAAGTCTTTCATCGGGCAGGCTGGTGTAGTTAATACAACAGTAAAGGAAACGGTATTGTCCTGGATGACAATGTCCTTTACCATGTTCAGCGTAACAAGATCTTTTCCAAGATCAGGTTCCTGTACATTACTCAATGCATTCAATATTTCTTGTTGGGTCATGTTCAATTTTTGTTAAAAAGGTAATATAGGCGGCAAAATTAAACATTGAAGACCTTACTTTGTTTATTAATTAAGGAAAGGATTAAAATAGCGGTTGATTTTCAGCTGCGGCAATTCCCAGAGTCATCTGAGTTTTCTTTTGAACGTTTAGGCAAAGAATATGAAAAAATTTTTACGAATTATCCTGGTTACAGCATTCATCTTACCTGTTGTTGCTAAAGCACAGTTTGAGAGCTTTAAAGATTCTGTAGTACAGCTTTATGGTGTTGTGATGACAGCAGATAGTCTAAAGGCTATTCCTGCGGTCAGCGTTGTTATTAAAGGTCATAACCGTGGAACCATTACGAACGATCAGGGAGTTTTTTCCATCGTTGTATTAAAAGGTGACCAGATAGAATTTAGCAGTATTGGTTATAAGCCAAAATTAGTTACCATCCCTTCAAACCTGGATGGCAATCAGCAAAGCATCATTCAACTGCTTGTCCAGGATACCATTTACCTACCTGCCACCATTATCAAAAAAAGACCCTCCCGCGAACAGTTTGAAAGAGAGTTTGTAGGTACTATTGTTCCCGACGACAATCAGGAGATAGCACGAAAAAATACAGACGCTGTGCGCCGTAGGGCATTATTGGCTGTTTATCCTACCGATGGGCGTGAAGCAACTAATTATTATTTAAAGCAGGAGGCCACAAAACACTATTACACGGGCCAAACCCCGCCACAAAATATCTTTAATCCATTGGCCTGGGCAGAATTTATTAAAGCCTGGAAAAATGGAGATTTCAAGAGCAAATAATCGATTGTAATAATGGTAAACAGGATTGCAGTAATAGGTGCGGGAACAATGGGAAATGGTATTGCTCATGTATTTGCCCAATTTGGATTCCGGGTAAACCTGATCGACATTTCAAAGGAGAAACTTGAGACGTCTGTTATTACTATAACAAAAAATATTGATCGACAGATCAATAAAGGACTATTGACACAGGAAGATAAAAAGGTAGCACTCAATAATATTTCGACTTTTACCGATTTGGTTATTGGTGTTAAGGATGCAGAACTTGTAATAGAAGCTGCTACGGAGAATGTAGATCTGAAATTGAATATTTTCCGGGAGTTGGATCTGGCAACCCCTAAAGGCTGCATTCTTGCAACTAACACCTCATCCATTTCAATTACAAAAATTGCTGCGGTAACAAAACGATCGTCTTATGTAATTGGGATGCATTTTATGAATCCCGTTCCGGTTATGAAATTAGTTGAGGTGATCAATGGTTATGCTACATCACCTGGTGTTACCAAAACTATCATAGATATCAGTAAGAAACTTCAAAAGATACCTTGCGAAGTAAATGATTATCCTGGATTTATTGCGAACAGGATATTAATGCCGATGATCAATGAAGCCATCTATTCCCTTTATGAAGGAGTTGCTGGAGTAGAAGAGATAGACACTATAATGAAGCTGGGAATGTCTCATCCTATGGGTCCTCTGCAACTTGCTGATTTCATAGGGCTTGATGTCTGTCATTCCATCATGAAAGTATTGCAAGATGGATTAGGCAATTCAAAATATTCTCCATGTCCATTGCTAAGCAATATGGTAATGGCAGGTCACCTGGGTGTAAAAACCGGCGAAGGATTTTACGAATATACTCCCGGGAAAAAAGAATTGGTTGTTAGTGGGCGATTCAGACCTTAACCACATATGAGGCACAAAGGCATATAGGGGTCATATAGAAAAACATATGATTTACTTCATAAAGTCATATTTGATCATTACTTCATCGGCACCACCTCCGTTATCGAAAACAGATAGTGGTGTTGTATAAATGTCATGAGCATAACCAATAGAAAATCTTTTGTTTAAAGTGAATCCTCCTTGAATTACCCATGATTGATTAATAGTCCAGCTCACTCCCCAGTACAATAGGTCCTTGTAATTTGCGATCATGCCAATATTAAATTCAGCCGGAGTATTCGGAATATATTTGAATACAGCATTTGGGGTAAGCTTAACATTATCACCTGTATTGAAATCATAACTTCCCTGGACATAATAATGTTTTATAAGCTTTGAGTATTCTGTAGAATTCGGAATTTGCGCAAGATTTATTTTTGATTGAATTAACTGCTTAACGGAAGCGCCTACATGCAGTTTATCCGTACGGTAGTAGATCCCTGCTCCTGCATCCACGAGTGTCTTTGTTGATTCTCCTGAAAGTATAGGATCGTTTGGGATGTATTGTGATAACTTTGCCATGTCGTAATAAAATTGCAATGCCTGTAATTCTAAACCCAGGCCTAAAACATTCTTTCCATCCATTGAGATTATGTGATAAGAATAGGCGAAATCAACTCCGGTACGACGGGTTGGTCCTGTAACATCATTATAGATATAACCTGCCATACCTGCTTTTAATTTATTCAAGGAAACATCTCCATATAGCATAGTGGTTTGTGGACCACCATCAATTCCACTCCACATTGAACGGTAGGTTGCGCCAATAGATCCGTGCCCGGCCATACCCGCGGCTGCCGGGTTATACAGAAAATTATCCTGAATATATTGAGAAGTAAAATGGATCTGCTGTGATTTACTTATAAGGCCTGTAGCTATGAGCGCTATGATACAAAATATTTTTTTCATGTCAGTGTTTTGTTGTTGGTTATCTTAAGATCGTTACATTACCTTTTAGTACAATTACCTTGTTGTTAATCAGGGTGTACTTGATCACATAATAATAGGTCCCTACAGGTAACGATAGTCCATTGTATGTTCCTTTCCAGTCGTTATGATAGTTCTCAGATACAAATACCCTATTACCATACCTGTTGTAAACATGAACCTCTACATTCAGCAGACAGGCGGTTCCATCAGTTACATACCAGGTATCATAAATTCCATCACCATTAGGAGTAAATGCTCCACTTGGTTTTACGCAATAAGGCAATACGGTAACCAGTACGTCATCCGATGCTTTACATCCGAAGCTATTAGTAGAGGTGAGTAAATACCTGGTGGTTACATCTGGTTTAGCAGTTGGGTTTGAAATATTTGTTGCGTTTAATCCTGTTGATGGAGACCATAAATAAGTATTAGCACTGCTTACACCCTGAAGGATCGTAATATCACCTGCAACGATCGTAACATCAGGGCCGGCGTTTACGGATGGAGTTGGATTAACAGAAATTTGCACATTATCTGTTTTGCTACAAACCCCCAGTTGGGCAGTAATAATATAGTTTGTTGAAGTTAATGGTGCGGCCCTTGGGCTTGCAATTGTGGTGCTGTTTAAACCAGTAGCGGGAGTCCAGGTAAATTGTGATCCATTGCTAATAGTTGTAAGTGTTACACTATCTCCTGAACAAATTGTAGTATCGCTTCGGCGAATGAGGGTAAGTGTATTAGTAAGTGCAACAACTACATTTACCGTTTTTGTACAGTTATTGTTATCTTTTACAGTAACTACATAACTACCTGCGGCAACGGTGAATGTACTTCCTGCCTGGAAGGTAGTGCCGTTTATGCTATAAGTATATGGATTGCTTCCACCACCAGCTGTAACTACAATAGAGCCATCGGGTGTTGCCGAACAGGTTGCATTTGTTGATGTTGCGCTTGCTGCAAGTGCGGTTGGCTGGGTGATAATGATGACTGTATCTTTGGTACAGAGCCCATTATCTTTTACACGCACATTATATGTCCCGGCAGATAGATTGAAAATATTACTGGCCTGGAATGTGGTACCACCATTTACTGAATACTGATAAGGAGCTGTACCGCCTGAAGGATTGATAGTTAAAATGCCATCACTTCCGCCAAAACATTTAACAGGAGTAAGAATATATTGTGCTGTAATCGTAGTTGGTCCCTGAACAATTATACCAGTTGTGGTTGCAGTACAAGTGGTGGAAGTAGAACGAACCAGTACAGTGTATGTGCCTGCAGGCTTGTTGAATACATTGGATGTCTGGTAGGTAACTCCACCGTCGATTGAGTATTGGAAAGGACCAACCCCGCCTGTTACTGTAACTGTGATAGATCCAATATTTGCATTTGAGCAATTTGCCTGGGCAGTAACATTGGTAGCGACTAGCGGACTCGGACCAGCAACTACTGCTGCAGTTGTGCTGGAACTGCAGGTTGATCCAACTGTTCGAACCAGGATTGTATAATTTCCTACGGGTTTGGTAAATACATTTGATGATTGCCAGGTAACTCCATTGTCGATAGAATATTCAAATGGACCAGTTCCTGAAGTGACCGAAACAGTGATCGTTCCAAGATTTGTAGTTGCACAAGTGGCCTGTGTGCTTGTCGTAGTTGCTGTAATTCCTGCCCCGCGGGTTACGCGGATAGTATCAGTTCCGAAGACAAATCCCTCCTGTAAATCATTTCTGGCATACCTGGATTTTATTATGTAGGTGGTTGTACCATTCAAAGGAGGGCATACATTCTGAAAAGTAACATTCAAAAGTCCATTGGGGGCAATTGTAGTATCACCGAAAGAAACAACATTACCTGCCAGGTCATATAAAATTACCTCCCTATAAAGTGAGGTGCCAGATGCAGGAGTAAATCTCCAGGCCTCGTTCAATCCTGGAGTGCCCCAGGGGGTAGCAGATGCCTCTCTTCCTGGTGCCATGATACCTGATGTCCCGGTAGAATTATCCATTCCAATCATTGCACGTCCCTGGTTCCATATTGCACATTGTTCCTGATCCCATATAAATACTTCAACAACGCCAAGAGCTTCATATAACACTATTTGGGATGAATTATTTATAAGAGTCTGGCAATCGAAAAGGGGCACTTTATTGAAGGAAAGTATCCATCTTCTATGTGGTGAAATACCAACAGTTTCGTATTTTATCTGCTGGGTCGGCGAAGTGGTATAGGCTGGATCAAGATCATGATAAGGCCCCATGATAACGGATTTGTCATAAAGAGTGCTTGGAAGGTTCTCGGGGGTTCCAGTTGTTGGACTTAAAAAGCCTCCGCTATTTAACATGGAATAATGGCTGAACATAGTGGCAAGCGTAACATCAAAACTTAAATAACCATTAGTGCTTGCGACCAGCTGATTATAAATTGTTCCAAAAAATGGAAAATTAAAGCCAATTGGAATCGCTGCTGTATACCTGTCGTCTATAGCCAGGTTGGTTGATGTTCCAGGTGTTGCCGGCGAAACATATGGCCTAAAACAATTCCCATTT
>JADGPY010000333.1 GCA_017882205.1 Chitinophagaceae bacterium | reverse complement strand
TCATAATTAATAATTTATTGCTTTCTTTTTTCGTTGCGGGGTTCCTGTAGCACATCTGATGCTCTAACATTAAGCATTTGATCATGAGAAATACAGATCTGCTTCACTGCTTCTACGATTTTTTAAACCGGCGACTTCTACGAGTTTTCCATCTACATGAGCTTTGTCCCAAATCATAAATGAAGCCCTTATATTTGGATCTGAAGGATTCGCTTTTACCTGCTTTAACAAGGTGGAACTCAACAATGCTCCTGAGCCTTCGTTATATGCAAAACTCACTAAGGCATTGTATTGATTTTGAGTAAGAGGAACATTTGCTGTAGCTCCATCTACGGTTTTGCATTTCAAATTTACCTCCCATTCTATCAAAGCTTCAGCTTTTTCAGGGGTAATAACATCTCCCGCGTTTACGGGAGATTGATCCTGGTATTTGATGGTTCCATAGCCAATCGTCCAGACCCCCGCACTGTCCTTATATGCGGTGGTTTTAAAACTCTCCAAACTCTTTATAAAATCATAACATTTTTGATCAGGCGCCATAAAATTATTTTTTGAAATTAATTAATCTCTCTTTGTATTGGTTAAATTAGTAATAATAATTTTGAAAGTAAAATAAATTTTCAAGGATCGAGAGGATCATAAGGATCCATGTGCAGGCTTTCACGAGTTGGATAGAAACTCATATCCTGGCCAGAGATCCTCTTTTTATCGCGGTACGGCAGATATCCAAGCTCCACAATACATCGATTATCAAAATTTTGATTAGGAAGTTGATCCATTACCCAATCTACCTGGCTTTTGGTTGATACAAAAACCGATAATTTATCTGCGGGTATTCCATACCGGTAAATCAATCGATTTACATTCCTGAGATTAGTTGTTGTATGCCGCGCCTGGGGTTCAATGATAATTGCCGACTCGGGAATAGAAAGCTTTTGCATTAAATATTTTTTCATTTCCATTGCTTCACAGTTTTGGGTATGGAAAGGATGGACGTAACCCCCACTAACAATTATAAATGGCGCCCAACCATGCCTGTAACGTAAAGCCGCAAGGCAACAACGTATTTTACAAATCGGAGATATCGCGAGAGTATAAACATCAGGACCAGAACCTGGCACTTCGATTGACGCATATCGGAAAGCGTCCCAATTAGTACGCTTGATCTGTTCTATCGCTTGCTTATTATCGTGCAATTCAAGAGGTTCAAGTCTCGCAGGTTCGTCCCGGTCGTTGATATCCATTAATTGAAGGGCAACCCTTTGGGAAGGTTGATAAAAAACATCTAGTGATGACTCTTCACCAATATATTCCAGCATGGATTTTAGTACCCCTCTATAATAATCCCCGTGCGCATCATAGCTTGCGGAATCAATCCTTGGATAGCGCATTTTTCTTCCGAGCCCAAACTGGTCTATGATATTATTCACCCCCACAATATATTGACCCCAGGCCTTTAATAAAAAATCAAGATTAGTAAGTTTTACAAACCTCTCATAACATCCCGAAGGCCTTAAATGTTTATTGATCAACTGATCAAACATTTTAGGGTTCTTCAAATATAGCTCCCTTATAGCAAGGTCTAATTTCACAGAATCATTGTTTGTCCATTTAAAGTTGTCGAGTAAACAATCTGGCGAATTACATGAATCAATAATACCCTGTTTCAAACTGCCAAGCTTGCTGGAAAGAATACTTTTAAGGAATTCATTTTTTTTCAGGATGTTTTGTAGTTCTGGCGAATACTGTATTGCTGTAAGCAGGTAGAAGTTTTTATCTGATACTACATTACCTGAATGTAAGAATGAATATTCTTTTTTAAATCCAGATCCCGGTTGGGCTAGAAGGAGGTTAATGGAAAATAATAGGCAGAAAATGAGGCAAAGTTTCTTCATTCTTATAATTATTAGTTCAATTGTGCTAAAGATAGATACAAAAAAATGAATGGGTTTTCATCGCAGCCCATATGCCGAGGCTTATAATGGTGGGGAAGGATGGAATCCTATTTTGGTTGAGATAAAGAAGTTGGTGGAAGCAGAATAAGATTTGCCAGGTTCTTTCTATTGCTGTTGCTGCTTTTGTTGTATCTCCAAATAATACCGATAAGTGTTAATTGGCTCGCCGGGGTTTTTGGCTTCATAACTGAATTTAGGCAACCCTACTTTTTCAGTTGCTTTTTTAGCTGTGCTGTTTTTAATTTCGACAGAAACTTCCAACATATGTTCTCCTGAGCCTTTGTAGGTTCCTTTAACTGGCGTGCAGTCAGAAAAATTTCTTCCCACGGCAAGGCGTACGTGCTGATCGTTTACAAGACAATTATTTGTTGGGTCTAGTCCCAGCCAGCCATAGTTTGGAATATATGCTTCCACCCATGCATGGGTAGCTCCTTCACCGCGCATTTCTTTATCCTTAGGACAAATGTATCCGCTGACATATCTTGCCGGAATATCAAACATGCGTATGAAGACCAAAAGGATATGTGCAAAGTCCTGGCATACACCTGCTTTCAAGTTCCATACTTCTTCAGTTTTGGTTTCAACACTCGTCAACCCTTTTTGATAATTGAAATTATTGTACACATACTCTGACAGGAGACTGGCATTTTGCAAAGGTGTTTTCTCTTCACTAACAATATTGCTTAATTCATTCTTTACATCCCCATAAGAATTAAATGTCTCCTGAGTTAAGAAATCCATATAAGCCATATCATTTTTCAATCTTCTCAGGTGCAGCCATTGATCATTTCCAGGCATTTCATCAACAGGAAAAATAACAGGCTTGGTAATTACTTCAGCTTCTGATTCTATCAACAATTCTGAGTGAGGGGTAATTACAGAGAATACTCCTGTATGGTTTCCAAAGTAATCAACAAAAACTTCAACTGAAGGATTATGAGATATTCTTATTTCATGTCTTCTCACTTCGAGTAATGAATCAACGATAGGGTAAAGCATTATCTGGTTTGTGCAGTCGATCACTGTTGAAGAATAGCTGTACCGTGTAATATGTTTTATTTTATAAAAAGGCATAATTGTTTTTTTAGCTGTTCCCGAAATAATATTTACTGAATGCAGCAGCAATCTCAAACAGATCCATCCTGGTTTTAAACAAGAAAGTATCTAAGGTTTGGCGATCTTCAAGATGGACATTGCTGTATTTAATATTATTCATCGTTTTACCGATAAGGTATTCCACCTGGTCAAAATTTTCAGGCAGGCTTTCTGATTTTAGCCTGCAGAAATATTTATACAATCGCTCAAGGCTGTATAAAATTGAATGAGGAAAATCTGGATTGTACAGGATGAGGTCCAACACATTAGCATTTGTAAAATTCCCTTTATAGGTCTTAAGATATATTTCAAAACCAAAAAGAGAATACAATAAATACCTGAGATCGGTTGCCTCTGACACGTCCTGATCATTATAGGGAAGCTCATTCAATTTAATTCTTGTGATATCTGCAGAATGAATTGTGCGCTCAATAAATTTACCAATGTTCAGGTAGGTGAAGCCTTCTCCGCGCGCCATAGTATTATCAACAGTACCAGTAAACAATAAGCCGTTCCTGATCAAAAGGTCTATGGCAGAAATAGGATCCCCTGTGCTTACCTGTAATTTTAATTCATCGTTACGAATGAAGTGATAATAATCATTCAGGCATTGCCATACTTCTTTGGTGATATGATCCTGGATGGAGCGGGCATTCTCCCGTGACTGCATTACATTGTTATAGGCAGAGGCTCCATTCGTTTGTTCAAATAACATGTATTCTAAAACCCTGGGAGAGTTTTTTTCGATCTCAATAATCTCATCTTCGGTAAGCTCACCATATACTTTTAGAAATGGCCGCCAAACTAAATCTCTCGGTTCATCCTGCGAAGAAATGTATTGGGTACGTATCACCTGTAACATCCCATTAGTTCTCTCCATGTACCTGCCCAACCAATATATTGTATCTGCAACCCGACTTAACATGTATATTCTTTATCCGGTTAATAATTTTTTATCCTGCCAGCACCCAGGTGTCCTTGCTGCCACCACCCTGAGACGAGTTCACTACCATAGAGCCTTCACGCAATGCCACCCTTGTTAGTCCACCAGGCACGATATCAATAGCTTCCGGACCACATAATGCAAATGGCCTTAGGTCTACCCTTCGGGGTTGCAATATTCCATTGATATAACAAGGGGTGGAAGATAATTTAATGATGGGCTGTGCAATAAAATTTCTTGGATCAAGGTTGATGGC
>JADGPY010000332.1 GCA_017882205.1 Chitinophagaceae bacterium | reverse complement strand
TCCATTTTTTGGGAAGAATGAGAGGAGCTATCAGGGTATCGTCCGGGATGATGACAAATTACCAGGATTGCGAATCGTACATAAAATTTTGCAAAGGCTTTTTGCAATAATTCATCCTATATATTGGTGAATCCCCCATACTTTGTGGTTTAATCATTACCTTCAATTGAACGTATGAAATTATTTTACCTCTTTGTACTTTTTATTTTATTGAATCACAGGTGCGCTGCCCAGGATAGCAGTAAACTATCTACCAAATCTTTTGATTCCTCTTTATTTGTTGCTGATGATACACTTACCCGGAATGATTACCTGGTAAAATTCGGTAAGGTTTTTCAGGCATTGAATAAAGCCCCAAAGGTTAACCAATCGGTTTCATCAATTAATAGTATTAATCATACCCTGGATGATGATGATTCGGCCTTGTACATAATTAGAGACAGGCTGAATTCAGCAGATAGAAGCTTAAATATCCGCAACCTTCAAATGTTCTATGTATTGTTGACTCAAATAGGTCAGCATACCCGGCTGTATAATAAGGAACTCAATCAATATGACAGTGCATTGGATGCCGTGAAAAGGGAGATCTTTCAATTAAGGAAAGATACCGTAGTGCGACATATTTTCAGGGATTCGATGTTGTGGCCATTATTTAAGCCTCAATTAATTCAATTAAGGATCAAATGGAAAAATGCAGATAGCCTGATTAAAAAAGTCAATATTCTTATTGATAATACTTTGGCCCGAACTTCGACCAATTTAATAATCATTGAAGAATTGCAGCATCAGTCCGAAGTATTATTGAGGACAACGGGGCCGCGAGCATTTAGTAAGGAATCAAGGTATATCTGGGAACCGCCTTCTTCGAAGATTTCCTCGTCACGTGTACAGGAGTATAAAAAAGCCCTGGAAGGTGAACAAAAAATCACCCAATACTATTTTGCTCATACCCGCAATCTATTTTATGTTCTGTTGATCACCGGAATAATCTTCTTTTATTGGATATTCTATAATTATAAAAGCATTAAAAAGAGGAGGAAAATAACTGCTTTAAAACCATTTCAATTTAGTTATGTAAAAAGTATCCCAATATTTGCTTCTTTAATGTTTATGCTAAACCTGGCTCCATTGTTTGATCTGGATGCACCTGCCATTTACATTGAGTCCATCGTTTTTTTATTAATGTTTACACTTACTGTGCATTTTTGGACCACATTGCCCCGTAAATTCTTTCGTCAGTGGTTTTTGTTTATTATTATTTCTGTATTATTCTTATTTATTAGGCTATTTGGATTTTCATTTTATGCCCAACGCTGGTGGATCCTGATCCTAAATGGGATATCCTTTGGATGGGGATTGATTATGATGGTGAAGTTTAATAAAAAGCTGAATCAATACGGCTTAATACTTTTCTCTGCAGGATTATATGTACTATTTAATTTGCTGGCATTTTTATGTAACTTATTTGGAAGAGTTACCCTCACACATATTTTTGGTACAGCAGCTATTTTTGCATTTGTACAAACTATTTCCCTCATAATATTTACAAAAGCAGTTATAGAAGCCTTCCTTTTGCAAATTCAAGGTAGTAGGATACGTAAGCAATATCCCGAACATTTCGAGTATGCTGAAATTAAAAGAGGGATCTCCCGGATTATTATTTTAATAGCTTTTATAATCTGGCTCATTGTATTCACTGCGAACCTCAATATTTACATTGCTCTTAAACAACAGCTAACAGAATTACTAACCATGCCTCGTGTACTGGGAAGCATTTCATTTACTCTGAGTGGGGTGATTTTATTCCTGGGTATTATTTGGGTGGCTAATTTTTTGCAAAAATATATTGCTTACTTTTTTGGAGATGTTGGAGATGATGCTGCTTTTGATAACAAAGGTCAACGATCAAGATTATTGATCACACGGCTTATTTTATTAATAGCTGGCTTTTTATTAGCAGTTGCAGCATCCGGACTTCCGATCGATAGGATCACTGTGATCCTGGGTGCATTAGGAATAGGTATTGGATTGGGATTGCAAAGTATTGTCAACAACTTTGTATCAGGTATTATATTAATCTTCGATCGCCCGATAAGGATCGGGGATACAGTAGAGATTGGTGATAAAAGAGGTAGGGTAAAAGAAATAACTGTTCGTGCCACTACTTTACTGACCCTTGAAGGAGCCGAAGTCATTATACCCAATGGTGATATACTTTCTCACAATATTGTCAACTGGACACTGAGTAACACCCATGCAAGGGTGCCTATTACAATTAC
Source organism: Chitinophagaceae bacterium (assembly GCA_017882205.1). Classification (GTDB taxonomy): domain Bacteria; phylum Bacteroidota; class Bacteroidia; order Chitinophagales; family Chitinophagaceae; genus Ginsengibacter. The sequence goes on along the minus strand of JADGPY010000332.1, from coordinate 2,184 downwards.
TACAAGTAGATTGTTAGATACGGAGGAAACCAGGTTGGCTATTATTGAAAGAATTAACTTATCACCAGACGTATTATCAAAACGGGAGCCGGAAATATTTATTAATAGCATTTCTTCCAATCTAAGTCAACTGCAGGTATTTTTCTGGTTAAAGGACGTTATAAGAATCGACGGGGCCAAAAGTGATGTTTATGAAGCAATCTATAAATACCTGGAAGAGAAAGGGATTAGTGTATTGTGATCTTCAGATTGTCTTCAAATTCCTATTGTAATTTTCCATAAAATATTTACTTGAAAATTCTGATTATAGAAGATGAAAAGGAATTAAGTGATAGTATATCTACCTACTTAAAAAGCGAAGATTATGTCTGCGAGGTGGCTTATAATTTTGCGAGTGCGCTCGAAAAAACTGAATTGTATGAGTATGATTGTATTCTTCTCGACATCACGTTACCCGGGGGAAGTGGACTGGAGATACTTAAAGAACTGAAGGCTGATAATAAAATGGATGGTGTATTAATAATCTCAGCCAGGAATTCATTGGATGATAAAGTAATGGGACTTACCATAGGCGCTGATGATTATTTAGCTAAACCTTTCCATCTTTCCGAGCTAAGCGCAAGAATAGCCGCTATTATAAGGAGAAAAAACTTTGAAGGGAATAACCTGGTAAAGTTTAATAACATCTCCGTTGATACGCAGGCAAAGTTGGTTTTAATTAATGGCCACCCAATCGATCTTACAAGGAAGGAATATGATTTGCTGTTATATTTTATAACCAATAAGAAGAAAGTGATATCTAAAAATGCAATTGCCGGACATTTATGGGGTGATGAGATGGAAGGGAATAATGATTTTATTTATACACATATAAAAAATTTACGAAAGAAATTAATAGATGCAGGGGAAGAAAATTATATTAAATCTGTATATGGAATGGGTTATAAATTTTCCGATTGATGAAACTGAGTACTAAATACAATCGGGTAAATGGCATAGCAATAATAATTGTCGTATTGCTTAGTTCAGTTTGCTACTATTATTTTATAAGAAATGCGTTCAACCATCAATTAAATAAGGATCTGCATGTTGAAGAACGCGAAATAACAGATTTTGTAAAAGAGAAAAATGCACTTCCTGAGGCAAAAAACTATAAGAATGAGCAGGAAGAATTTGTACCACTTGAGAATACGAACATTACCAGAAATCTTCGGGATGTTACTATTTTTAACAAACTGCAAAATGAAAACATTTCTTACCGGCAATTAGAATTTCCAATAATTGTTGCAGGCAAAAGCTATAAAGCCATTGTTAGGAAATCACGGGTCGAAACCGAAGACCTGATAAAGCTCATTTTGACCAGCACCCTGTTAATGGTATTGACTTTGTTATTGGCATTGTTCCTGGTTAACCATTTTTTGCTAAATAAACTATGGATGCCCTTCAATTCTACATTACGGCAGGTAAAGCAATTCAATTTATCCGGAAAATATAAAGTCAAATGGGAGGACAGTGATATTAATGAATTCACTGAACTGAACGAGGCAGTCAGCACTATGATACGAAGGGTAAACCTGGATTACGACGAAGTAAAAAGCTTCACTGAAAATGCTTCCCATGAAATACAAACCCCCCTGGCAATTATTAAATCCAAACTTGAATTACTAAGTCAGTCAGAAAATTTGAATGAAGAAAACATGGCTTCGATCCAGTCAATCTATGAGGCGACTAATCGTTTGTCGAAATTAAACCAGTCATTGATCTTACTCACTAAAATTGATAACCAACAATTCCAGGAAAATGAAGAAGTTAACCTGGGTGCCATCATCAATAAACACCTGGATAATTTTGAAGAGCTCATAGAAGCAAAACACATATCCACTATAAAAAAAATTAGTAACGATGTAAAGCTTTTGTTAAATGAAGCATTGGCTGAAATATTAATTTCCAACCTGGTTACCAATGCCATAAAACATAATTTAAACGGAGGTTCTATTGAAGTGATTCTAAACAAGGATCATTTATCGATATCGAATACAGGTGCCATATTGGAGGGAGACCCGTCGGAACTATTTGAACGCTTTAAAAAAGATAAGGTAAGCTCAGAGTCATTAGGGCTTGGATTGTCAATAGTGAAAAGAATATGCGAGAGATATGGTTACAAAATCAAATATGATTATGCTA
>JADGPY010000331.1 GCA_017882205.1 Chitinophagaceae bacterium | reverse complement strand
TGGTAAGGGCCAATTATTGTTTACTGAAAGTGGAGGCAATCACATTAACTCATGTGCGTATGATCCTGTTAGGCACTTAGTCTATTTCACTTATACGCTTACCGGAGCAGGGGGAAGCCTTAATCAAAATGATAAAACATTACGCAGGTACGATTATAATTTGGATACAGTAGGCGTAGTTACAGCAGATGTACATGCTACATTAGGAATTCCAACATTTGAAGAAGGTGTTGAATCAGCAGCCGGATGTTTTTTTAATGGTTCATTATATCTTGGTTGTGAAGGGACAGACGGAGGACAAACTTCAGGCAGGAAATCAATTTTGTGGAAAATTGATTTCAATGCCTCCTACGTTCCCACAACCGTTAGCCAGGCATATGCTACTCCTGCTGATAATGGGGCTGGTACGATGTTGCATGATTGGGGAGACGTTGGCATTAATAACGGTATTTTATATGATTTTGATGCTACCGCCGCAGCGGGATATTTTTATCATAAAGATTTACTATCCGGGAATCTTTCGGGCTTTAGCCCAAGTCCAAGTACAATCAATCCCAGGCAAACCGGGATAGATTATAATGGGAATATATATAATGTGGGTGGAGCTAATAGTAGTTCTTCAGGATCAATTGTTAAATACAACCTGAATGGAACGGTAAACACAGGTCCTACCATTACAATAGACGGTGTTACGCCTACTGGTAATTGGGGCGACGCCGGGGAGGCGTTTCTTCCAAAAACAGACTTTGGAGATGCGCCTGCTACCTATGATCCAGCAGGTTCAGATCCGGCAACGACGGAAGAAGATGATAGCCTTCACCTCGGTGTCTCAAGGCCAGGGGTGGAGTGGGTTAAAAAAACCTCTTCAGATGCTACTGGTGATGGAGCAGAAGAAGATGGGATTACCGGATCGATGGTTGTTGGCAGAGGGACAATTACATTTGTACCCACCATAAAAGTTTATAACCATACTGGTTCAAATGCTACACTGGTAGGCTGGTTTGATTATAATGGGGATGGAGTATTCCAGGCAAGTGAGGGGAGATCTGTAACCGTTCCAAGCAGTGCCTCCCTGCAAACAATTAACCTGCCCTGGACTGCTATCAATAATACGGTTCCTCTGAATAGGTATACATTTTTACGACTGCGTTTAACATCTGCTTCCAATGGAATGACGACCTCCAATCCTACCGGCTACTTTGCCAATGGCGAAGTGGAAGATTACGAGGTGTATGTAACCACCACTCTTCCTATAAACAATATTGAACTAATTGCCCAGAAAAAAGGAAACACCAGCTTGCTTGTTTGGAAAATAAATGATCAAACCGGTTATAACGAATACGTGCTTGAACGCAGCACAGACAGGATAAATTGGCAAACTCTCTCAACTGAACCCGCAAGTGGAACGAATACTTCTGGCACCTTCATGTTCAATGACAGCAAGCCAGGCAATATTGCAGTTTATTATTGCGTAAAGGGAATTGTCAATACAGGTGAGTTTAAGTACTCAGAGATTAAGGGTATATATTTTCAGGCGCCATCATCATTAACTGTATTGCCAAATCCTGTACGAAATAATGCATCCTTCAGATTAGAGTGCAATAACCCCGGACTTGCAATAATGGATATCCTTGACTTTTCGGGCAGGAAGGTATACCAACAAAATCTAAGTTTACAAAAGGGTAAGAATGAATGGACTGTGAACACTCTTCAAAAACTAAATAGCGGACTGTATAGGGTAAGAATTCAAAGCAATAATGAAATTCTCACTACTACTCTTGTAATTACAAAATAGTATGTATTCATTCAAAGCATTGAAAGTATCAAATTAAAAAATCATACAACTTTTTTGTTTTTTATATATCTTGTGTTCCTCTAGACCTACGAGGACCATAGGATCGTTCTTTTGCTATCTCAATATCTTATAAAACAGGAGCCCACTTCCAGGGGTAAACAGCAGTTAGTTTTTAATTCATTTTAAAAAATATCATGAGACAGCACCTCTTGCGTACAGTTAGAATTATGGGTATTTGTATAACCTGTATGTTTTCAACCTGTGTAACCGGTCAGACACTTCCTCCAGGTTTTTTTATAACCAATATTGGTTCCGGCTGGAATGAACCCGCAGGTACAGCTTTTACTAAAACAGGAACAAAATTATTTGTATGGCAAAAGGATGGAAAAGTGTATGTCTGCAATTGGAATACTACCACTCATGTGTACGACAAGCAATCCACACCTGTTCTTGATATTTCCGAAGAGGTAGGAGATTGGCGTGATCATGGGATGCTTGGGTTTGCGCTTGATCCCAATTATGATATCAATAATTTATTTTATGTTTTATATGTGGTAGACCGGCATTATCTCATATATTATGGAACACCCAATTACAACTCAACAACAAATGATTATTTATCTGCCACAATTGGACGAATTACCCGGTACAAAACAAAAATAAATACCAGCCAGCAATTGGTTGCAGACCTGGCTACAAGGACTATTCTGCTTGGTGAATCTAAAACAACAGGGATACCTATCCTTTATGAATCTCATGGGGTAGGGTCGCTTGCTTTTGCCGCTGATGGAACTTTGCTTGCATCGTGCGGTGATGCTGCAAGTTACAATGCTGTAGATGTAGGAAGTTTGGCCGAAACATATTATGCCCAGGCACTCACAGATGGAATTATTCGCACAAATGAAAATGTTGGGGCTTTGAGATCGCAAATGATCAATAGTCTGAATGGGAAAATTTTGAGGCTGGATCCAACAAATGGAAATGGAGTTTCAAGTAATCCATTTTATTCTTCGGCATCTCCACGTTCCGCTAAATCGAGGATGTGGGCCATGGGCTTTCGAAATCCTTTCAGATTTACGATAAGACCTAATACTGGGTCTACTAATCCAGCAACCGGCGACATTGGAGAGATCTATGTAGGAGATGTGGGCTGGAATACCTATGAAGAACTCAACATCATCAAAGCACCGGCTGAAAATGCCGGCTGGCCAATATTTGAGGGGCTTACATTTATGCCGGGATATGCAAGTACTTCAATTCCAAACAAAGATGAGCCAAATCCATTATATGGTACCGGGGGGTGTAATCAGCAATATTTCACATTTAATAATCTAATAAAACAGGCAACTGCCGACAATAATAATACGCTCTATAATCCATGCAACGCAACTGTGCAGATAGCAAGCACTAATAAAAATAGATTTTTTCATCGTATTCCATCTATGGATTGGAAGCACGGAACTGATTCTGCGAGGGTTGGAAAATTTAATGGTAACACACTTGGAGTAGCCCAGGTTGGAAGTACCGGCTCGGGAGTTTTGGGAATTCCTTTTCGCGGCAATTGTTCTGTAGGCGGATGTTGGTACACTGGTTCCTTATTTCCTCCTCAATATAACAACACCTATTTCCATGCTGATTATGGCGGCACCTGGTTGCGTAATTTTAGTGTGCAGTTTACTGATAAAGTAAGCCGGGTAGATACTTTTAGTAAAGGATTTGGTGCAATAGTACAGGTAACCTATAATCCGCTCGATGGTAGTTTGTTTTGCATAGATATGGGATCTGCAAGTATAAAAAAGATTAGCTATGGTGGTAATCAGCCACCTGTTGTTAAGATGAGCTCGAATAAACTGTATGGGCCTTCTCCACTTACTGTTATTTTTACAGGCAGTAATTCTTATGATCCTGAAGGAGGGCATCTTACCTATCAATGGAACTTTGGGGATGGGACCGCGATTAATACAATTGCAAATCCCTCTCATACTTTTACAACGGGGAATAACCAGCCAAGGAAATATGTTGTTATACTTACGGTAAAGGATAGCGTAAATGCCTCAAGCACCGACAGTATTATTATATCAGCCAATAATACACCCCCGCAAGTGAGTATCTATAGCCCCATTAATAACACCTACTATAATATCGGGTCTGATACAACCTATCTGTTAAGGGCTAATGTTTCTGACCTTGAGCATACTCC
>JADGPY010000059.1 GCA_017882205.1 Chitinophagaceae bacterium | reverse complement strand
CTTCAGCAGTGATGGTTGTATCAATGCCAAAGTTCAGAATGGCTGCCAGTTTGAATCCCTCATGATCATTCATTTCTTTGAACGAATTGATGAGCCCTTCTGCAACAGAATAGAATGCATTGTCGAGGTCTAATGCAAGCCTTTCTCCAAACAATGCATGGTTACGTTTGCCATAGATGACAGTGCGTTGTTTATTCATCACGTCATCATATTCGAGCAATCTTTTTCTTATACCGAAATTATTTTCTTCTACTTTTTTCTGAGCGCGCTCGATACTTTTTGAGATCATGCTGTGCTGGATCACTTCTCCTTCTTTATATCCCATCCTATCCATCAGGGAAGCAATGCGTTCACTTCCAAACATACGCATCAGGTCATCTTCAAGAGAAACAAAAAATTGTGAAGTACCCGGATCACCCTGCCTTCCTGCACGTCCGCGTAACTGCCTGTCAACCCTTCTGCTTTCGTGTCGTTCTGTACCGAGGATAGCAAGTCCACCAGCTTCTTTCACTCCAGTCCCAAGTTTGATATCAGTACCCCGACCAGCCATATTGGTTGCAATGGTAACTGCGGAGGTAAAACCTGCCTCAGCAACTACCTGTGCTTCCCTGGCATGTTGTTTTGCATTCAATACATTATGGGGAATTGTTTTTTGTTTCAGCATCCTGCTAAGTAACTCACTTACCTCTACAGAGGTTGTACCTACCAGGATTGGCCTCCCTTCATTGCGCATTTTCTCAATCTCCTCAATTACGGCTTTATATTTCTCCCGCTTCGTTTTATAGACAAGGTCCTGGGTATCTTTTCTTGTTACCGGCAAGTTGGTTGGGATGGTAACTACATCAAGCTTATAAATATCCCAAAGTTCGGCTGCTTCAGTTTCTGCTGTACCGGTCATACCTGCCAGCTTGTGATACATCCTGAAATAATTCTGCAGAGTGATAGTGGCATATGTTTGTGTGGCAGCTTCTATCTTAACATTTTCTTTCGCTTCTATTGCCTGGTGCAAGCCATCAGAATATCTTCTGCCATCAAGAATACGTCCTGTTTGCTCATCAACAATTTTCACCTCTCCTTCCATCACCACATATTCAACATCTATGTCGAAGAGTGTATACGCCTTTAACAACTGCTGTACTGTATGGATCCTATCAGCTTTGATAGAATAATCATTCAGCAATACTTCTTTCTGATGTAATTTTTCATCAACACTTAAATTATCTTTCTCAATTTCTGAAAGCTTAACCCCGATGTCAGGAAGTATAAAGAATTCGGGATCCTCACCTGATTTGGTAATAAGATTAATCCCTTTGTCAGTCAACTCTACCTGGTTATTTTTTTCATCAATATGAAAGAATAATTCATTGTCAACTTCATTCATTTTTTTTTGCTGGTCGGCGAGGTAATAATTTTCAGTCTTCTGGAGTTTCACTTTGATCCCCGGCTCGCTCAGAAATTTTATGAGCGCGCTATTCTTTGGTAATCCACGCCAGGCTCTCATTAGGGCAAGACCTCCATCCTTTGGATCATCATTGCCCTCAGCTATTTTCTTCTTCGCTTCGATCAGGAAAGTATTAACAACTTTTCTCTGAACCTCAACAATTTTTTCTATCCGTGGCTTTAACAAATGAAACTGCTGTTCATCCCCCCTGGGTACCGGCCCTGAAATGATCAATGGTGTTCTGGCATCGTCGATCAATACGCTATCCACCTCATCCACCATGGCGAAGTGATGTTTACGCTGCACCATTTCATCCGGCGAATGAACCATATTATCTCTCAAATAATCGAAGCCAAATTCATTATTAGTTCCATAAACAATATCACTGTTATAGGCATCACGACGTTCATCGCTATTCGGTTCATGCTTATCGATACAATCTACTTTAAGCCCGAGCCATTCGAATAATGTACCATTCCACTCACTATCACGACGGGCGAGGTAATCGTTGACTGTTACAATATGCACCCCTTCACCGGCAAGAGCATTCAAATATGCGGGTAGTGTGGAGACCAGGGTTTTACCTTCACCAGTCGCCATCTCGGCAATCTTTCCCTGGTGAAGCACAACACCACCTATTAATTGAACATCATAATGAATCATGTTCCAGGTCACATCACCTCCTGCCGCCGTCCATGAATTTTTATAGATAGCCTCATTATTTTCAATGCGGATGTAATTTTTGCTCACACTCAGTTCCCTGTCCAGGTCAGTTGCAGTTGCTACGAGTTCTGTATTTTCCTTGAAGCGCCTTGCGGTTTCCTTCACTACTGCAAAAGCTTCAGGCAATATATCGAGTAAGATGGTTTCAATTTCCTTATCCCGGTCCTTCTGCATAGCATCCACTTCCTGGTAAATTTGGTCCCGGCCTGTAATATCAATTGATGACAATGCATCCGCTTCCAGTTTTTTGGAGGCAATGCCGGCGTCTATATCAGAGAGATGATCCTGGATACGTTTTTTAAACTCAGTGGTTTTAGCCCGAAGCTGATCATTGGTTAATGATGTGTATTGTTCGAAAAAGGCATTGATTTTCCCCACGTATGGAGTGATCACTTTTACATCTTTTTCACTTTTATTACCACCAAACAATTTCGAAATTAAACCTGCCATATATAGGGTGTTAATGTATTTTCAATTATTATTTCAATAAAGAATATTGGCTGTCAAATATGATGCAGAACTTTATATAGGGTCAATTTGACAGGGTGTCAAAGATAAGAAATGTGTGACTATGTGGTTTTTTTGTCGAAATTAAATATAACACCTATTTTTATGACGAATCTCTTCGTATTTCAAACGGCCTTATGAGAAAAATTCTATCAATTCTTCTTCTTCTCACCGGTTTTCAGTTACAAGCCCAGGTAAAAGGGATAGTGGTAGATTCGGCAACCAACAAGCCATTGGATCGTGCGGTAGTGGGATTAATAGTAAAATCTGCAATACATGATACTGCTTACGTTTTAGCGAACGAGAAGGGAGAATTCAGCTTCGAAAGAGTTCCAGCTTCTGCATTTTCAATTCTCATAACCAATGTAGGTTATAAGCCGGTAGCCAAGTACATCCCGAATAGCCAGCCTCAGAAAGCAATAAACCTGGGCAATATAATTTTAGCCAGCAGTCCTATAGTTCTGGGAGAGGTGCTTGTTGAATCGGCACCCATCACTATAAAGGAGGATACGATAGAATATAGGGCTGATGCCTTTAAAGTAAAGGAGAATGCCGTGGTTGAAGACCTTCTTAAAAAACTACCAGGTGTAACAGTTGATAAAGATGGTAATATCACTGCCCAGGGAAAGAATGTGACAAAAGTGAAGGTTAATGGGAAAGATTTTTTTGGAAGTGATCCAAAAACAGCTACCCGTGAATTACCGGCAAATATTGTGGACAAAGTGCAGGTAATTGATGACTATGGAGACCAGGCAACTGTTTCTGGAATCAAAGAGGGAGATCCTGAGAAAGTGATCAACCTGCAACTAAAGAAAGATAAGAACCAGGGATATTTTGGAAGAGCTACTGCAGGAATTGGCGACCAGGACAGATACCAGGCTTCCTTTAATGGAAACTATTTTAATAACAACCAACAGATCTCTCTTTTCAGCAGTTCAAATAATACCAATCAATCCTTGTTCAACTTTGGAGGTGCAAGTGGAGCTAAAGGAATGGGTAGCATGATCAAGATGGGCCAGGGAATAGTTAATGATATGGGTGGAGCAGGATCCATTGTTAATGCACTAAATAATGGAGACCAGGGATTTTTTCAAAATGGTACCTCCAATGATGGCATTACGACCACAAATTCAATTGGCATGAATTATCGTGACCAGTGGAGTAAAAAAATAAGTGTGTACGGAAGCTATAGTTATACCCATCGGAATAATGCGGGCTACAAGATTGTATCTCAACAAAACTCCAATACAAATCTTCTCAACGATCAGAATTCAGATTTTGCTAACCTCAGCGAAAACCATCGATTATTTTTCAATCTTGAAGATAACCTTGATTCTTTTAATTATTTAAAGATCAGTCCGAGTATTTCTTATAATGCAAGCAATAGCACTAACAATACTATTTTTGATTTCATTGGAAACAACATTAAATCCAGTGATGGCTATAATAATAGCCTTACAAAATCCTACAGCCCAAACCTTAGCGGTACGATCCTATTCAACCACAGATTCCGAAAAAGAGGAAGGAATTTTTCTATGAGTATTAGCGGAGGTACATCTGAGAATACTTCTAACCAGGATTCAAGAAGTAATACGAATAAATATATCATACCAGTTGGATCAGTGAGTACCTATTTATATAATGCCCAGGACAATAACAATCATAATTCCGGCATCAGGATGACTTACTCAGAGCCTTTGTCGAAAATAAGATCACTTGACTTTGTGGCGTCTCACAATTTTTCATATACAAGAAATAATAAACAGGATTACAATGTTGATCCTGTGACCGGCGCCCAGACTTATAATCCAATCCTCAGTAATGATTATGAAAATAATTATTACAATGATCGTTTAAACGTTTCCGTTAGAACTACACAAAAGAAGTATAATTATACGATTGGACTTAGTATGCAACCTGTTGATCTTAGAGGATTCTCACTATCAAAAGACAGTGCTTACCGTCCGATACAAAGGGTTAATATTTTTCCCCTGGCAAGGTTTGCATATAATTTCACCAAGACAAAATCATTTAACATCAACTATAGCGGAAGTGCACAACAACCAGGTTTCAGCCAGTTGCAGGATGTATTGGATCCAACTAATGCTCCCTATTTTTCAAGAGGTAATCCAAACCTGAAGCCTTCGATCAATCATAACATCAATATGTTTTTCAATAATTTCAACTTTATTACAGGTAAGGTGATCTTCACCAATTTTTCCATGAGTATGATTCAAAATCAAATTGTCAATAAAGTAACAAAGCTTGATAGTGCAGGATCTCAACTTACCACGCCGGAGAATGTTAATGGATATTATAACCTGAACGGGTTTTACAGTTATTCCAGGCCATATAAGAACCGCCGTTATGTACTAAGCTTAAATGGAAATGTTAATTATAATCACAACATTAATCTTTTTGATTCGTCGGAAAGCGTTGGTAACAATTGGGTGGTAAGCCAGGGCTTTAATTTTGAATGGAACCATAAAGAATGGCTGGAGTTTGGTGTTGGCGCTAATTATAGTGTGAATTCTAACCGGTACAGCTCAGTGAAGGCACAAAGTAATCTTCAAAATAGCAGCTATGATTCATGGACATTCAGCAGCAATATAAATATTGATATACCTAAAAACTGGGTATTGAAATACGATTTCGATTATACCATCAATAATGGACTCACAGGAAATGTGGGTGTCAATCCTGCAATTTTGAATGCATCCATTGAGAAACAGTTGTTTAAAAAGAAAAATGGCATCATAAAGTTCCAGGGATTTGATCTTTTTAACCAAAATACAAATATCAACCGAAGCGTCACCTCTTATGCTATAACTGATACCCGGACGAACAGGCTTAATCGTTACTTCATGTTAAGCTTTACCTATCGCTTACAAAAGTTCAAAGGAAAGCAACCTCAACCAAAGATGAACGCTAACATGATGCAAATGCGAAGCGGTGGCTAACCTTTAACATTTATTTTTCACGTTTAATACGCTATGGGCAGGTTTTTGCATATGCAACCATACCTGACCGAAAAGTATCTTATATCAAACACCTAATGGCATGAACTCTGATAAGGAGAATAGTAATTTTTTGCGCTACACCTACCAACCTGGTTTAACTAATTGGTTAAAAAGCTTTTCGAGTCATCTTCTTGTAGAGCCTTTGGATAACCATCTTCAATACCCTGAAAGTTATGCTGATGGATATGCTAAAGTTCGAAATATCGAAGAAGGACTGTCGTACCGGTTAGTTAATTATAAATTGAATACTGATTTTGAACATAGAGTGGAGCCCTCGGCCGATTTTAATTTAATTATATATTTCTACCAGTTTGTTTCAGCTAATAAGATCCATTTTGAAGTATCCGATAACATCATTGAAAGTGAAGCCAAAACTTACAGAGCAGTTGTAATGACCAATAGCCGTGTAAAGCAAAGGCTTGTGTTAAAAAAAGGCACAGAAGTAAAAGGACTGACCATTCAGTTATCGGAGGAATGGATCAATAAAGAGATCGCAAATAAGAATGGGAAGAATTATTCTGTGCTTAAACAAAATAATTACTTAATTGATCTTTTAACAGCTAAGACTCAGAAAATATTGTATGATATTTTCAACAACCACGAGGAATCACAGATTCAAATGCTTTATATCACCACCAGGGTTATGCGTTTATTGGAGGGATTTCTGGAAAGCGTATTAAAACGCGATATAATAGATTCAACATTGTCTATTTCCTCAAAGGATTTTGAAAGTATACTCAAAATTGAAGGATTGTTGTTAGAGAATTATGGAGAGGTTTTTCCTAAAATTGAAAAGTTAGCCCGCCTTGCGTTAATGAGCGAAAGCAAGTTAAAAAAGATTTATAAACAAGCCTTCGGCATGGGTTTGTTTGAATATTACCAAAAAAACAAGATGCATAAAGCCAAAGAATTATTAAATACGGGAGAATATACTGTTTCCCAGGTAGGTTGCCTGCTTGGTTACCATAACCTTAGTAATTTTTCAACCTCTTTTAAAAAGGAGTTTAATAGGTTACCGCGTGACTACCAGCAAGTAGATTGACGATCTGCATTTTCACCCTATTCAGCCATTCCAATAGCCCATACAGTTAACGAAATGTTATTATTTCTAATAGCTTTGTATTCTCAGCCGCCAATATCCTGAAAGACCAATATCCAAATCCTAACAAAAGACCAACGGTTACCAGGGAACGAATTACCTCTGTAACCACTAAAATCCAAGCCTCATCGTGAGGCTTTTTTTTATTCCCCTATTAACTTAACTTTGCCGCCCAATCTAATTGAGAATAATAATATAGAAATTAATGAGTGGAGCATTAAAAGAGGTTCGGAACCGGATTAAAAGCGTTCAAAGTACTCAGCAGATCACCAAAGCCATGAAAATGGTTAGTGCAGCAAAGCTGAGACGTGCCCAGGATGCTATCATCCAGATGCGGCCATATGCCCGCAAGCTCAAGGAGATGCTAAGCAATATTGTCAGCAATGCCGAAGGAGATATCGACATGTCTCTTGCGGCAGTGAGACCCATTGAGAAAGTCCTGGTAATTGTAGTTACCAGTGATCGCGGGTTATGTGGCGGATACAATAGTAACCTTATCAAACTTGCCAAACAAGTGATCAGGGAAAAGTATAGTGCACAGAATGCAAAAGGGGGAGCCGAACTTTTGCCAATAGGGAAAAAGGGATATGAGCATTTTTCCAAGAACAATTTTAAAGTGGTTGATCAGTTCTGGAATATTTTTACAGATCTGAGATTTGAGAGAGTACAGGCAGCTGCTAAATTTGCCATGGAGGCATTTGCTTCTGGAAAAGTGGATGCCGTGGAGCTTGTGTATAGTGAATTTAAAAATGCTGGTACGCAACGATTTGTTGCAGAACAGTTTTTACCTGTAGCAAAAACTGAAAATATCAAAGGACAGGTGCAGGCAGATTTCATTTTTGAGCCTGATATAGAAGTTCTTATTGCAGAACTGATGCCCAAAATTCTTAATACACAACTTTATAAAGCAGTATTAGACGCAAATGCAAGTGAGCATGGGGCAAGGATGACTGCTATGGACAAGGCTACAGAAAATGCCAATGAACTATTGAAGAGTTTGAAGATTAGCTATAACAGGGCCAGGCAGGCTGCTATTACAACCGAATTGACAGAAATTGTTAGCGGTGCTGCAGCACTGCAAGGATAAGTTGGGTAATTACCAGCCCATTAGTTTTTATAAATTTTAGCTTTAAATTTAGTGGTGACCAATGACCATCGACCTAATCATACCACATATCGAAGCGCTGATCTTTGCCAGTGATAAGCCATTGAGCAATGCCGACCTGCTTGAGATGGTAAATAATGCTTTAGGATTTATTGAAGATCAGGCCACCATGGAGCAGGTTGATGCCGCTATAGAAGGTATCTATGAAAAATATAGTTCAGATTTCTATGCATTTGAATTAAAAGAAAGTGGCGGAGGATGGCAGTTTCTTACCAAGAAAGAATATTACAAAACCGTAGCCCAGTTATCTGCTGATAAATTCATCAAGAAACTTTCAACGGCAGCACTTGAAACTCTTTCGATCATTGCCTATAAGCAGCCGATCACTAAAAGTGAGATGGAGAGTATTCGCGGGGTGAATTGCGATTATGCAGTGCAAAAATTGTTAGAGAAAGAATTAGTGATAATTGCCGGAAGAAAAGAAGAGGCGGTAGGAAAACCACTGATTTATACTACTTCTAAATCGTTCATGGATTATTTTGGGATAAACGGCCCTGAAGATCTTCCAAAAATTCGGGAAGTACTTATGGAAGAATTGGCGCAGCCTACAAGAGTAAGCGAAGAAGCTGAAATTGAAGAGGAAGGCGGTGAGAATAATATCGAACCGGTTTTTGAGGGAACACATGAGGTTGATTTACCTGTTTTGGAAGAAGAAGATATCATTGATGATGTGAGGGAGGAGATTCGTGTTGTTGAATATCGCGATAATCTTGTTGTTGAGCACGTAACTATTATTGAAGTTGACAAGGAAGAGATCGAGCCACCTGGTCCTGAAAATATAGATGGTGACAAGGCCATTCACGAAGACTCTTCTGCTGATAAAATCTGATCCTTCTGCCTATCCTTGCGCCCTGGCAGTCAACTCTTCTATATCAAATTTCATATATTCGCTTCATGTCACACAGCCTTTCAAAAAAAGAATTAGTCTCAATCGCCAACGAATTTGGCACCCCCGTCTACATTTACCACGCAGAAAAAATAACAGAGCAATACAAAAAGCTCTGCCATGCCTTCCGCAAAAGCGATGTTCGTTTTTTCTATGCCTGCAAAGCACTCTCTAACATCAATGTTTTAAAGCACATCAAATCCTTAGGTGCTTCTCTTGATTGCGTAAGCATCTATGAAGTAAAATTGGGATTGATGGCGGGTTTCACCATTGAAGATATTTTGTACACCCCCAATTGCGTTGATTTTGAAGAAATCCTCGAAGCCAAGGAGCTTGGCGTAACCATCAACATCGACAATATTTCTATTCTTGAGCAATTCGGTAATAAATTCGGCAATACTTATCCTGTCTGTGTAAGGTTGAACCCTCACATAATGGCAGGAGGTAACTTTAAGATCTCTACCGGCCATATTGATAGCAAATTTGGAATTAGCATACACCAGATCCGTCACATCGAAAGGATTGTAAAACTTACTAAACTAAATGTTATCGGTATCCACATGCATACTGGTAGCGAAATAAAAGACATCAATGTTTTCCTTCAAGGCCTCGAAGTGATGTTTGAGATGGCACGGCATTTTCCCGACCTCAAATTTGTAGATCTTGGAAGTGGCTTTAAAGTGCCTTACCAGGAGGGTGATGTGGAAACAGATGTTGATCTGCTTGCCGAAAAAGTAGAAGAAGCATTCACCACTTTCGAAAAAGAAACCAATAAGAAAATACAGGTTTGGTTTGAACCCGGGAAGTACCTTGTTAGCCAGGCAGGTTATTTTGTAGTAAAGGCTAACGTTATCAAACAAACGCCGGCAACTGTTTTCGCAGGAGTAAACAGCGGTTTCAATCATCTTATACGGCCCATGTTTTACGAAGCCTACCACCATATAGAAAACATTTCCAATACTCGCGGCACGGAGCGCATTTATACCGTAGTAGGCAACATTTGCGAAACGGATACATTTGCCTGGGATAGGAAGATCAACGAAATTAAAGAGGGCGATTTCCTTGTATTCTATAACGCAGGGGCTTATGGATTTGAAATGTCCTCGAACTTTAACTCCCGGTTAAAGCCTGCGGAAGTATTTGTGAAAGATGGCAAGCACCTGCTGATAAGAAAGAGGGAAGTGTTTGAGGATTTGTTGAAGAACCAGGTACTGGATTAGCCATAGTAAATTAACCTTTAAGAAATTATCATCACCAGTTTAAAAAATCTCTAAACTTTGGATAGGTCGATATTTTATACAGAAGGATTAACGCCCCTGCCACTTTCATAACGGTTGCAATAATTAAGATTTCATCTGCATACTGTTGATGCCTTATTTTTGAAAGTGCACCAATAAAATCAAGGCTAAACCCAAATATGAGAAGAATGATTGAATACTTTGTTTTCATAATCAAAGAATTTGCATAAGTATACTATTATAGAACCTGTTTTCTAACAGGAGATGGTTTCTCTTTTTCGAGTTTATTTATTGGCGAGTAGTTATTGGGCCTCCTCACATTAAGTCCATTTGGATCCATTCAAAGAATATAGTCAAATAAAGTTAACTTAAAATGGAACATGAAGAAGAAGGAATTTATGACCTTCACACTTTGAGAGGTTTCAATAAGTATATTTGAAAATCCATGAGAGGGTAATTAGTTCAGCCTGGGAGCTATTCAGTTCCTCTGCAGTTCCCTTATTATTTGCTTAGAGAAGAGTGATTCTTTAACTGATATGCAACAAATGTTCGACATATGTCCTACTCTTCTAAGAGGTGTTAGATATCTGTTCCCTAACTTTTAAATAATTATTCAATACTCACTCTCTTGTAAGAAAAGTGTAAGGGCACTTTGAGGGAACCTCATTATTACTTTAATGAAGGCTAATTCCTGTAGGTTCCTGTTTTCTAAATGATGATAATTGTCTTTGCATGAAATACCGCAGTGTCATTTTATATCATTTTGCATCATTAGGACTCATTTGGGCTCAATTGGGCTCACTCCTCTTGGATTTCATTTTTCTTCGTTGTACTCTTGCTTTTATTAATCACTTAAAAAATAATTTTATGGCAAAGGCAGCATTGAATTTTCCTTTTTCGGGTAGCCTTGGATGTTACTCCTGTTATTCCATGCGTGGTGTAAATAAATTAATCTTACGTAGTAAAGGCGGTCCCAGTAAAGAACAAATTGCAAGTGGGAAACAATTTGAAACCACGCGCAAGAACATGTCGGAATTTGGTGGATGTGGAATGGCTGGCGGTAAAATTGGTTTGGCGGTTGATCACCTGAAAGAAGTGGCAGATTATAATTTCACCGGTAAGCTGAATTCAATTTGCAAAGTCATGCAAACTATGGAGCTTGAGAATTTAGGCGTTCAGGGTCATCTTGGCAAAACCCCGGTTCTTATCTCTAAGTATGGTAAGATCCTTGATGGGTTTAATGTTAACCAGAATAATCCATTCGACACAATCGTAAACAATTCTCCAACTTTTGACATTGTTCGGAATGAGTTGAAAGCAACTCTGCAGTTCCCGGATTTAATACCAGGAATAAACTTCGTTAACGCATGGAACCTGCTGTATTACCGGTTTAAGATTCAATTGGGAATGGTACCTGATATGGTTTTTTATGAGACAAAGTATGCGCCAGCTACACCGGCTTTAAAATTGACCAGCAACAATTACATGATGGATTGGATTTCCTGCTCCGATGTTAATAAAGGGAACTCAGTTGAAATCAAATTACCTAACAGCGTACAGATGGATGACAGCATCAGCCTCATTCTTTCTATTAGTGTGCAATTTGGGAAATTGAGGCCTGGGAGTAGTTTGATAGAGAAGGTGAAGTTTGTTGGGTGTGGGAAAATATTGGCAGTGAGATGATCCTTTTCAACCATTTGCTAAAATTTAACAGATTTCTTTTGCTACCTGTTGCAAATCTCAACAATTATACATTGCTTTACGTCATCATTCCACAAACAACTCTCTAAAACAATTTTCCACTATGGACCCCGATGGTGACCCCCGCCACAAAAAGTTCAACATAACTTTTTTGGCCTTGCTGTTTTTTGCAGCTCTTATATTTTCATGCAATGCAAAGAAAAAATGGATCGAAGTAGATACCGCATTCAGCCAGTATGTAGATGCTTATACTTCAGGTATCATTTCCAAAACTTCTACCATCAAAATTCAACTTGCCTCAGATGCAGCAACCACACATGTTGCAGGCGAAGACGTTGGAGAAAGTTTATTTGAATTATCACCCTCCGTGAAAGGGAAAACGGTATGGCTGGATGCACGTACGATTGAATTCAGGCCAGAGAAAAATCTTATTCCTAACCAACTGTACGAAGTAACATTCAGGCTCGGTAAGGTTACTAAAGTACCAGCAACCTTTACTGATTTTCGCTTCAGTGTTCAGGTGTTAAAGCCCTCTTTTAAAGTGAATGAGTTTGGATTGCGTAGCGCTTTTAATAGAGACAGCATGATTCTAAGAGGTGAAATTACGACCGCCGATGTGGAAACTTCAGACGTAGTAGAAAAACTCTTAAGTGCTTCACAAAGTAATTACGATTTAAAGATCAACTGGCAACACAATGAACAATCCAGGTCGCACAACTTTACAGTAGAAGGAATTGAACGTGGAAGCGCAGCTACTGAACTTTTATTGACCTGGAATGGTAAACCGCTTGACGTGGATATTGCTGAAACCAAGGTAATTCCTGTGCCTGCAGTAGGTGATTTTAAAGTAATGGATGTGATAGCGATGAACGAGGAGGAACAATATGCATCTGTCCTGTTCAGCGACCCGCTCGCCATCGGCCAAGACCTTACAGGGCTGATCAACGTTAGTAATCAACAGGATATTACATACACCATTAATGGAAGTGAAGTAAAAATTTATACAGGCGATAAGCTTGATGGAAACTATAGCGTCAATGTCAACCAGGGAATAAAAAACCTATGGGGGGATACGTTGAAAAACGGCTTTGCATCCAATATCTTTTTTGAGAACCGACTGCCATCAGTTAAGATCCAGGGGCGTGGAAATATTCTTCCAAACTCGGATAAGCTGGTCTTGCCATTTGAAGCGATCAACCTATCGGCAGTTGATATCAGCATCATTAAAATTTACGAAAACAATATTCCTCAATTCCTGCAAGGAAATAATCTTGGTGGAGAGGAAGATCTGCGCCGTGTGGCAAAACCCATCGTACAAAAAACATTGCGCCTTGATGATGATAAAACCCTGGATCTTCATAAAAAACAAAAGTTTTCATTGGATATAGATAAATTCCTGAGAACGGAACCAGGGGCTATATATCGCATTACTATTGGTTTCCGGCCCCAGTATTCATTATACACTTGTCATACCATTGATTCTTCAAAAGACAGGGAAAGCGAATACGAGGATCGTTATGATAGGCCCGATGCAGTGGACGATTATGATCAATTTTGGAAAGCGTACGATGCTGAGTATCAATATGGGTTCAACTGGGATGAAAAGGATAATCCATGTTCACATTCCTACTTTAATAAGGATCGTTGGGCTACAAGAAACATCCTTGCCTCGAACATTGGTTTGACGGTAAAACGGGGAAACAATAATTCCATGTTGATAGCGGTATCGGATCTATTGACAACCGACCCGATGAGTGGAGTAGAACTTCAATTTCTCGACTACCAGCAACAAGTCATTGCAAAAACTACAACAGGTTCTGATGGCTTTTCAAATATTCAATTAAAAGGGAAACCTTACCTGTTAATTGCAAAGAAAGGAAATCAGAAAGGTTACCTCAAGTTGGACGATGGTAGCAGCCTTCCATTAAGTCGCTTTGATATATCCGGGGAAGAAATAAAAAATGGAATTAAAGGATTCATCTTTGGTGAACGTGGTGTTTGGAGACCCGGAGATTCAATGTATATCAATTGCATGATCGAAGATAAAGAAGGAGCCCTACCTGCTGATCATCCGGTGGAATTTAACCTGTACACACCCAATGGGCAGTTGTACAGGCATGCTATTCAAACAAATGCAGACGATGGATTTAATGTGTTCAAAATATCCACAGAGCAAAGTGCTCCAACGGGTAATTGGCTGGCAAAAGTGAAAGTAGGGGGGGCCACATTTGAAAAGCGGTTAAAGATTGAAACCGTTATGCCGAACAGGTTAAAGATTGATCTAAATTTCGGGGACAATCCTATGCTGGGAAAAAACAGTTCTTCAACCGGCACACTAACAGCGAAATGGTTATTTGGTGCCACAGCCAAAAACCTGAAGGCAAAAATTGATGCCTCACTTTATGCAAAGGCAACAAGCTTTAAAAACTTTGAAAAATTTTCATTTGATAATCCTGTATCAAAATATTCAACTCAATCCAAATCAATTTTTGATGGCACTTTGGATGCAGAGGGTAAAGCAGTGATTAAAGCCAATTTTGAAATGGATAATGCCCCGGGGATGTTAAATGCGAATTTGGTAGTAAAAGTTTTTGAACCGGGCGGTAGTTTCAGTATTGATAATGAAACAATTCCATATAGTCCTTATGCAAGTTATGTGGGGATCAAAATGCCGGAAGGTGAAAAACCATGGGGCTTTCTTCTTACCGGCAAACCGCACATTGTTCAAATTGTTAACGTTGATAGTAAGGGAAATTTATTGACAGATAATAGTGATGTGGAAGTACAGTTTTATAAAATTCAATGGCGTTGGTGGTGGGATAACACCGGTGATAATCTTAGCAATTTTACCCAGGATAAATACAATAAGCTTATTAAAAAGGAAGTGGTTCATCTTAATAATGGTTCAGGAAAGTGGACATTAAATACCCATCAGGATAATTGGGGAAGATACCTGGTGTTGGTAAAGGATTTAAAAAGTGGTCATACCACTGGTGATGTAATTTACCTTGATGAGCCAGGCTGGCAAAGCCGGCAGGGAGAAGATCCTACCGCAGCCTCTATGTTATCTTTCACCTCTGATAAAGAAAAGTATACTGTAGATGATCAGGTAACCCTGACTATTCCGAGCAGCAAAGGGGGGCGTGGCCTTATTAGTATTGAATCTGGTAGCAAGGTGCTACGGTCATATTGGATTGAAACCAAGGCTGGGCAGACAGTGGTGAGCTTTAAGGCAGAAAAGGAAATGTCGCCAAATGTGTACGTGAATGTTAGCCTCTTACAACCTCATGCACAAACGTTAAATGATCTTCCTATCCGGATGTACGGGGTATTACCTGTTTTTGTACAAGATAAGAATACCATCCTTAAGCCGCTTATTTCAATGCCAGATGTAATCAGACCTGAACAGCAGGTATCAGTAAGCGTTAGCGAGCAGTACGGGTTGCCGATGACGTATTGCATTGCAATAGTGGATGAGGGATTGCTTGATCTTACAAAATTCAAAACTCCTGATCCACACGCCGCCTTTTATGCAAGAGAAGCGCTTGGCGTTAAGAGTTGGGACCTTTTCGACTATGTTATTGGTGCATGGGGTGGAGACCTGGAACGCATATTAACAATAGGTGGGGATGCAGATGCAGGTCTGGGAAAACAGAAACAGGCTAACAGATTCAAACCAGTTGTGAAATTCCTTGGACCATTCCATCTTGACAAGGGACAAAAGCGCACAGATAATTTTACCTTGCCTCAATATATAGGTTCGGTAAGGGCTATGGTAATAGCATCTAACCATGGTAGTTATGGCAATACTGAAAAAACGGTTGCTGTAAAAAAACCATTGATGATCCTTGCCACCATGCCAAGGGTGTTAGGACCTACCGAAACTATTAAGCTGCCAGTTACGATTTTTGCGATGGAGAAAAATATAAAAAAGGTAAGGGTATCATTGCAATCAAATCCTTTTCTTGAAGTAATAGGCACGTCTACCCAGGATGTCAGCTTTACTTCAACTGGCGAGCAAATGGTGTATTTCGATGTAAAAGTTAAGCAGAATACAGGAATTGGTAAAGTAAAATTGCTTGCTACAAGTGGCAATGAAAAGGCTGCAACGGATATCGAATTAAACATTCGAAATCCAAACCCGCGTATAACCAGTGTTTCTGGTACCACCCTTACCAGCGGTCAACAATGGATTGCAAAGGCGATTCCTATTGGTGCAATCTCTTCCAGCAAGTCAGTATTGGAGGTTTCAAGTGTGCCATCAATGAACCTTGAAAAAAGACTTGATTATTTAATTGAATATCCACATGGTTGCATTGAGCAAACAACCTCTGCGGTATTTCCACAGCTAGTACTGAACCAGCTTACGGATCTTGATGATTACCGTAAAGCGCAGGTTGAAAGAAATATCCGCTATGCTATAGGCCGGCTGGTAA
This sequence comes from Chitinophagaceae bacterium, assembly GCA_017882205.1. Taxonomy (GTDB): domain Bacteria; phylum Bacteroidota; class Bacteroidia; order Chitinophagales; family Chitinophagaceae; genus Ginsengibacter. The sequence continues at coordinate 7,015 of JADGPY010000059.1, read as the reverse complement.
ATTTTCAGACACCTGATGGAGGATTCAGTTATTGGCCAGGTGATCGGGAAAGTGATGAATGGGGTACAAACTATGCGGGCCATTTTTTATTGGAAGCTAAAGACAAGGGTTATGTAATTGGCGAATCAATGATCCAGCAATGGAAAATATATCAACGAACTAAAGCAAATAACTGGATGCCCAGCAGTGAGAATTTTTATGGAGGGGATCTTACCCAGGCTTACCGGCTGTTTTTACTTGCTTTGGCTAAAGCGCCGGAATTAGGTGCAATGAATCGGTTAAAAGAATTCACCTACCTATCTGCCGAAGCAAAATGGAGATTGGCGGCGGCGTATAAATTGGCTGGCCAGGATAAAATTGCATTGGAATTGATCAGTGGTTTGCCATCCACTTTTACTGCACGGGCATTCCCGGGCAGAACATATGGGTCCGATGTGCGCGACGAAGCAATGGTACTGGAAACACTAACTCTGCTGGGTAGAAGAGTTCAGGCAGCTGATCTTGTAAATACTATTGCGGCACGATTGTCTAAAGATGAATGGTTTAGTACACAGACTACAGCTTATTCGTTAATCGCAATAGCTGAGTATTGTGGAAGAAATCCATCAGGTTCAAAAATAATGGCTACAGCGTCAATAAATGGCAAGGCTGTAAATATCAATTCGGGTTCATATATTTCCCAGGTGCAGGTTCCACTTACACAAGGAAGTACACCAGTAGTAGTAAATAACAATGGAAATAATGTTCTGTATGTAAGACTAATCAGTGAAGGACAACCTGTTACCGGTGATAGCCTGAGGGTAAATAACAACCCGGCAGTATTGGTTATGAATGTAGGGTATGTTTCCAGGGATGGCAAATTCATCGATGTCACAAAACTGCAACAGGGAGTTGATTTCGTGGCAAAGGTGACTTTAAAGAATCCCGGCAAGCGCGGGTATTATACACAAATGGCATTATCACAGATATTTCCTGGTGGTTGGGAAATACTCAATACGAGGATGCAGGAAGGGGAAGGCAGTTTCAAATCATCAAGGTCAGATTACCAGGATATTCGAGATGACCGGGTGTACACATATTTCAATATGAAAGAGAACGAAACCCTTACATACTATGTTCAATTGAATGCTTCCTATCTTGGAAAGTATTTCTTGCCAGGAACGTATTGCGAAGCGATGTATGATAATTCAATCAGGGCCGGTGTGAGTGGGAAATGGGTGGAGGTGGTAAACAAATAATAAAATGTATCCGTTTCTAATAAAAATAAAGAACTTAAAACGACGAACTAAGATCGTTTTGATTTCTATCATTATCTTATCTATATGGTTTTGGTTTTCGTTGCCCTCAAAATTATTTGATACACCAACCAGTTATATTATTGAAGACAGGGATGGCAATTTGATGGATGCATCTATCGCAACAGATGGCCAGTGGCGCTTTCCATACAATGATAAAGTTCCCCCAAAATTTATAGCGTGCATCACCACTTTTGAAGACAAAAGATTTTATTATCACCCAGGAGTAGATCCTATTGCCTTATGCAGGGCAATGCTCCGTAACGTACGGCATGAAGGAGTAGTTCAGGGAGGCAGCACTCTAACCATGCAGGTAATCAGGTTAAGCAGGCAAAATAAAAAAAGAAATCTTTGGCAAAAGCTTATTGAAAGTATAGAAGCAATCCGATTGGAATGCTCTGATTCAAAAAAGAAGATCATGGCTCTTTATGCATCCAACGCACCTTTCGGCAGCAATGTTGTTGGATTGGATGCAGCATCCTGGAGATATTATGGCAGGAGTCCTGATAAATTGAGTTGGGGCGAGATGGCTGCTCTTGCTGTTCTGCCAAATGCACCTGCCCTGGTTCATCCAGGTAAAAATGCACAAGTATTGTTGAAGAAAAGAAATGAATTACTTGAAAAATTAGTAAGTAATAAAACAATTGATCGAAGCACCTGCGACCTGGCAAAGATAGAGCCATTGCCAACTGATCCACTTATGCTTCCCCAGTATGCGCCACATCTTTTACAGCGATTTAAGGAAGATAGCCGGGCACAGTTATTAGAAGCCACAAAGGTAAAAACCACCATAGACCTCACGCTGCAAAAAAATGTTGCCAACATCTTGTTGCAACATCATAACGTTTTAAAAGGAAACCAGGTAAACAACGCTTGTGCATTGGTGCTTGATGTTGAAACTGGAAATGTACTTGCCTATGTTGGGAATGTAGACGATAGAGGTGCCGATATGGAAAGTGATGTTGATGTTATAAAAGCCTGGAGGAGCCCGGGAAGTACATTAAAACCAATATTGTACGCATCCATGTTATCAGATGGAATGATATTGCCGAATGCTATTGTTCCTGATATACCAACACAGATAGGAGGGTACGCTCCCCAGAATTTTGACCTCACTTTTGATGGAGCAGTACCAGCTTCCAGGGCTTTGTCGCGATCATTAAACATACCGGCAGTACGTTTATTGCAGCAATATAAATACCAACGGTTTTATGATGTACTGAAAGAATGTGGTATTACTACATTAAATCGCCCGGCGGATTCGTATGGGCTTTCCCTGATCTTAGGTGGTAGCGAAGTTACTATGTGGGATCTTGCGGGTGTGTATGCAAGCATGGCTCGTGCATTGAATCATCAAAATAGTAATAAGGGGATAACACTTACCAAAGATTTTCATCCTCCGCAATATTACATCACTACTCCCAGGTCCAGCATTGTCCAGACTTTTAATGCATTGGATCCTACTTCTATCTGGTTTACATTCCAGGCTATGCAGGAAGTAGTGCGACCAGGTGAAGAAGGACTATGGCAGCAATTCAGTTCATCTCAAAGGATAGCATGGAAAACAGGTACCAGCTTTGGGTTCAGGGATGGATGGGCAATTGGGATCACTCCTAAAAATGTTGTTGCAGTATGGGTGGGTAATTGTGATGGAGAAGGACGAGCCGGGTTGATCGGGGTACAAACTGCCGCGCCCATCCTATTTGATATATTCCGGCAATTGCCTTCTGCAGGTTGGTTCAAAGATCCTGAAAATGACTTTGTTTTTTTACCAGTGTGCCGGCAAAGCGGATTCAGGGCCAATATAGATTGTCCTGATGTTGATACGGTGATGGTCCCGAAAAACGGGTACAAGTCACCGTTATGTAGTTACCATAAGTTAATTCATCTTGATGCCACGCAAACCTTCAGGGTTAATGATCAATGCGAATCTCCATCAATGATGGTGCATAAAAGCTGGTTTGTATTACCCCCGGCGATGGAATGGTATTACAAACAAAAGAACCATGATTATATTCCATTACCTCCTTTTAAACCCGGTTGCGGATCTGAAGATGGAGGAAAAGTGATGGAGCTATTATATCCGTCTGCAGATGCTAAAATATATGTACCACTCGAAATAAATGGAGAACGCGGGAAAACTATCTTTACTGCTGCTCACCGCAAACCTGGTATAAAAATATTCTGGAGCCTCGACGATGAGTTTGTTGCCAGTACCGTAAACTTTCACCAGCTTGCATTGAATCCCATTGCTGGTAAACACATCATCACCCTCGTAGACCAATCAGGAGAGTCTATATCCCGGCAATTCGAGATTGTCGATAAAACAAAGTGATAAAAGTATTAAATTGGGCAAGTAAAAATTCATAAGTGAACCCCAATGCAGATACCTTTATCAACCTCGCACGTAATCGTTTAAAATTTACATTTTTCCTGCTTTCCAAATTACCTGCTGCTTTCTTTTCCGGTGCTCGGGTTAAAGAAATTGATCGCCAGCACAGCAAGGTCACTATTCCATATAAATGGTTTTCACAAAATCCTTTTCGTTCAACTTATTTTGCTTGCCTGGCAATGGCGGCCGAAATGAGCACAGGCCTTTTAGTAATGATGAATACCTATAAGAGGAATCCCCCGGTTTCTATGCTTGTAACAAAAGTTGAAGGAGAATTTTTCAAAAAGGCAATCGGGCTTACCATGTTCGTATGTGATGAAGGGTCTCTTGTTACAGAAGCTATTGAAAGCTGTATTGCGAATAATGAGGCCAAAACTATCAGGCTTCAATCAACCGGAACTAACGGCACCGGGGAGGTAGTTGCGATATTTTTTATTACATGGTCTTTTAAGGCAAAAATGATAACTACCTTCAATCTCTAAATACAGTACAATGAAAATAGCTTTCCATGGTGCAGCCAGAACCGTAACTGGTTCAAAGCATTTACTTACTTTGAATAATGGGAAAAAGTACCTTCTTGATTGTGGCATGTTCCAGGGGATGGGAAAGGAGACAGACGTGCTAAACAGGGAATTTGGGTTTGAACCAACTGAGATCAACTACCTCATTTTATCGCATGCTCATATAGACCATTGCGGGCTGATCCCGAAATTGGTGAAGGAAGGTTATTCCGGAAAAATATTTGCGACACCTGCTACCAAAGAGCTTGCTGCAATACTTATGAAAGACAGTGCCGGCATCCAGGAAAGCGAACTGAAATACATTAACAAAAGCAGGATAGCAGAGGGTTTGCCTTATTTTGAACTCTTGTACAACGATGAGGATGTGGAAAGAGCAGTAGACCTATTTCAAGTGGTAGATTATGATGAATGGCATGCCATTGATGAAAATGTTTCATTTATTTATAAAGATGCAGGTCACATTGTGGGAAGTGCCACTGTTCATTTAAAAATTACCGAAGATGGTAAAGAAACACATCTTACATTTTCAGGAGATGTAGGACGTTACAGGGATGTGATTTTAAGGTCACCTGATGTTTTTCCACAGGCAGATTATATACTTCTTGAATCAACCTATGGTAATAGTCTACATGAAAAGATTACGGGCACCAATGAACTGTTGTTGCATTGGATAACCAAAACCTGCCTCCATAAAAAGGGGAAGCTTATATTACCTGCTTTCAGTGTGGGTCGTACCCAGGAAATACTGTTTGACCTGAACCAACTTCAGAATGAAAACAGGCTACCCCAAATTCCCTATTATGTGGATAGTCCCTTAAGCATGGAAGCTACCCAGGTCATTAAAAGCTATCCACAATACTTTAATAACCGTGTCCAGGAATTATTAAAAAATGACAAGGATCCATTTGATTTTCCGGGATTGAAGTTTATCAAATCGGTAGAAGAAAGTAAATCTCTCAACTTTCTTGATGGGCCTTGTGTGATCATTTCAGCAAGTGGGATGGCTGATGCCGGTCGTGTAAAGCATCATATAAGTAATAACATTGAGAACAGTCGCAATAGCATTGTCCTGACAGGTTATTGTGAACCTCATTCCCTGGGTGGCAGATTAAAATTACATCCTAAAGAAGTGAATATATTTGGTTGTACGCATGAAGTTAATGCTGAAATTGGTGAGATCCGGAGTATGAGCGCACATGGTGATTATAATGACCTGTGTCAATGGCTGGGTTGCCAGGATCCTAAGCAGGTAATAAAGCTATTCCTCGTGCATGGTGAATATAACGTGCAACAGGATTTTCAACAGAGGCTTATTGGCAAAGGGTTTCTGGATGTTGAGATTCCTGAGAGGCATTATGAAATTAGGTTAACTTAAGAATTTTAAAATCTTATAATGAAATTCCTGCTCCTTTTATTTTTACCTACCCTCTCTTTCGCTCAGATATTTTCTAAGCAGGAAGTAACAAGATATACGGCTCAATCAAAGAATGTCAACATCATCCGCGATACATGGGGAATCCCACATATTTATGGCAAGACTGATGCAGATGCTGTTTTTGGATTGATGTATGCTCAATGTGAAGATGATTTTAGAAGGGTTGAGATGAATTCTCTTGAGATGCTCGGAAGGACAGCCGAGGTTTATGGAGAAAAGAATTTGTTTGCAGATCTGCAGATGAGACTTATTTACGATTCTTCTGCAGCAATAGATGATTATAAGAATAGCCCGGGATGGTTCAAAAAATTATTGGATGCTTCTGCAGATGGGGTGAATTTCTATTTGTATAAACATCCACAGGTAAGGCCAGCGATCTTGCAACGCTTTGAGCCATGGTATGCACTAATGCGTACAGATGGTAGTATTTCTGCAACCAGTAATGGTGGCGTTAGATTGGATGAAATAAAGGCATTTTATTCAGGCAAGGAACTTGCTTTTACAAATCCTGTTAATTCGCCATTGCCGGAAAACGTAAATGGTTCAAATGGATTCGCTCTGGCACCATCAAAAACCGAATCACACAATGCAATGCTTTACATCAATCCCCACGTTACATTTTATTTCCGGGAAGAAATGCATATGGTTAGCGGGGAAGGATTGAATGCGTATGGTGCAGTAACCTGGGGGCAGTTTTTTATCTACCAGGGATTCAATGAGCATTGCGGTTGGATGCATACAAGTAGTCATGCAGATGTTGCTGATCTGTATCGTGAAAAAATAATTAGAAATAAAGAAGGAATATTTTATCAATATAATGATAGTTTAAAGCCTGTGAGATCGAAACTTGTTGAGCTTTATTATAAAAGAGGTGATGCAGTTGGAAGATTTCCTGTAACAGCTTATTTTACACATCACGGGCCTGTACTGGGAGGGAATGGTGATGTTTGGCTTGCGGTTAAAGAGTACAATCGTTCATTAAAGGCATTGATGCAATCCTGGCTAAGAACAAAGGCAAACAGCTATGCTCAATTTGAAGGTACGATGAACATGCGGGCTAATACTTCCAACAATACAGTATATGCCGACGACAAAGGAAACATTGCATACTGGCATGGAGACTTCATGCCTCGCAGGGATCCTTCCTATGATTGGAGTTTACCTGTTGATGGAACAACTTCTGCAACAGAATGGAAGGGGGTACACGAATTAAAAGAAATTGTTCAGGTTCATAATCCTGCAAGTGGCTGGATACAAAATTGTAATTCTACTCCTTATACTGTTTCCGGAATATCAAGCCCGGATAAAAATAAGTTCCCTGAGTATATGGCACCAGATGGACAAAATCCCCGGGCAATAAATGCCATGCGAT
>JADGPY010000058.1 GCA_017882205.1 Chitinophagaceae bacterium | reverse complement strand
CACTGCTACTGCCCAATCCCCCTGGCCATATATTGGTTGCTGAATTCATTAATATCCATGCAGAATTTAATGTAGATGCATTCAGGAAAATGATTTTCGCGAAATACTCATACGTTTTATTTGTTTGTGCATCCAGCACTCTTACCCCTGTCGCTTTCCTTGTTTCTTTATCATACATTATTTCCGTAACTATAGACCATGGACGCAACGTTAGTTTTCCGGTTTTCATTGCGGCTGGAAGTGTAGAAGATTGTGTACTGAAATAGGCTCCAAAGGGGCACCCTAACCAGCATTTATTCCGGTACTGGCAATCTGTTCTACCCTGGATTGGTGCAGTAAGGTTTGCGCTTCTACCCATGATGATCCGTTTGCTTTTGTAATGCGCATTCACTTTTTCTATCACATCTTTTTCTACACAATTAAAATCCATAGCGGGTAAAAATTCACCATCCGGCAATTGTGCTAAACCATCTTTGGAGCCATTAATGCCTGCAAATTTTTCTACATAACTATACCATGGCGCTATATCTTTATAACGAATTGGCCAGTCAACTGCAATACCATCTTTAGCGTTGGCTTCGAAATCAAAATCGCTCCATCTATAACTTTGCCTGCCCCACGTTAACGACCGGCCTCCCACCTGGTAACCACGGTACCAGTCGAAGCGTTTTATCTCCACGTAAGGGCTTTCTTTTTCATTAACCCAGTAATCAAGATTTTGTTCATTCAGTGGATAATCACGGCTGAGTACCGGGTAATCTTTTATCATTTGCTGAGTGCGGCCTCCACGATGCGGAAATTCCCACGTTCCTTTGGTGGCATTTACATAATCCTTCACGTGCACAATATCTCTTCCTCTTTCGAGCATGATTGTTTTAAGCCCTTTTTCAGTGAGTTCTTTAGCAGCCCATCCCCCGGAAATTCCTGAGCCGATCACGATAGCATCATAATTATTTTCTGGCATAATGGTAACCTCCTAATACCCATACTTGGGGGATGTTTACAGGATGAATATTTATATCATACATCGCAAATATTTATAGCTTCAATCAATGAAGCAATTTTATCTTCTCTTGTGGGAACGAATTCCTGTGCTACATAATCCTTGAAACCCGTTTCTTTAATTGCCCGCATTACCGCCGGGTAATAAAGTTCCTGGGTTTCATTTATTTCATGCCTGCCGGGGATTCCACCAGTATGATAATGCCCAAAATACTGCTGGTTGTCTTTTATGGTTCTTATCACATCTCCTTCATCAATCTGCATGTGGTAAATATCATACAACAGTTTAAAATTCTCTGAACTTATCCTCTTGCATAACTCTACTCCCCATTTTGATCTGTCACACATGTAATCTTTATGATTAATCTTGCTGTTCAGCAATTCCATGATAATCGTAACCCCCTTCTTTTCCGCCAGTGGTAAAATCTGTTTTAATCCTTCCATGCAATTTTTAAAACCGGTTTCATCATCCATGCCATTTCGGCTACCGGTGAAACAAATTAAATTTTTATAGCCGGCTGCAGCTACCAATTCAATATGCTCAGAATAATTTTTTATCAAGGTAGAATGATATTGTTTATCATTCCATCCCTTTGTTAAACTTATTTCTGCGCCATTGCACATGGAGGAGTAAATATCATGAGATTTAAGGATCGGCCATTCTTGAGGGCCAATGAGATCAATGGCACTGAAACCAATTTTTTTTACAGCATTGCATAATTCATCCAGTGATAGATATGAATAAGTCCACCTGCAAACCGAATGATTGATATTGCCTTTTAGTTTAAATTTTTTTTCAATTTCATTGTATGAAGCAAATGAGCTGGCTGGGTTAGCAATTATCGCTGATGCACCCAATAGGATATTCTTTAAAACATTTCTTCGTGAAGTTTGATTAACCATGTTAAAAATTTAATTTATTAGGAGTTCTCAAGTCACTACTCCACACGCTTTTCCAAATATGCCCATTTATAACAGCATACAGTAACAAACCATACACCCCAAACAAAAAATTCAAAAACATCCTGGTAGAAAGCTGAAATCGTGTGGTCAGTTTCATCGCTGCTTAGTTATTGGTAAATTATGAAATTAAATGTACTATTTTTAATACAGATTATATTTAAAAGCAATCTGTCGTTTATGAAAAAGTGTATAATTCTTTCTGCTGCATTATTTTTTATGGGTTGTGGAAATGATTCAAACGATAAATCAACACCCGGTACTGGCACTGCCAAAACAGTAGTAAAAGATCCTGAAGCAGCAAAAGGGCTTGAGTTGATAACCAAAAGTGATTGCTTAACCTGTCACAAATTAACTGAGGCCGCTATAGGCCCATCCTATGCAAGCATAGCCAATAAATATAAGGTCATCAATGAGTCATCAATGGATTCAATGGTGACCCAAATTATTAAAGGAGGAAAAGGCAGGTGGGGAAATATTCCAATGAAAGACCATCCATTAATATCAATAGCAGATGCTCAATCCATAGTTCATTATATAATGTCAATAAAAGAATAAATTATGAAGAAATTTATCATTGTATTATCAGTTGCCTTTATAATTAATGGCTGCAAATCTTCTAAGGTTACTTCAATGAACGGGCAGCAAAACACCCTCAGCCCTAAAGAAAAAAATAATAGCTGGGAGTTATTATTTGATGGGCAAACAACCAATGGATGGCATACTTATGGCCGACAAGTTGCTGGCAAATCATGGAAAGTGGAAGATGGAGTATTGCATCTTGATGCTGCAAGCAAAAAACAGTTTACAACACCAGAAGGCGGTGATCTTGCTACAGACCAGGAGTTTGATAATTTTGACTTGAAACTTGAATGGAAAATATCTAAGAATGGCAACAGTGGTGTAATGATCTATGTGATGGATGATGCGGTAAAATATCCTGAACCATATTATACAGGCCCTGAGATGCAGGTATTGGACAACAATGGACATCCGGATGGCAAGATATATAAACACCATGCTGGTGATCTATATGATCTCATCGCTTCCCCAAAAGACGCCTCTAAACCGGTAGGTGAATGGAATTACGTTGAAATAATTTCAAGGAATGGCAAGCTGGATTTTTACCTGAATGGTGAACATACGGTTAATACCACCATGTGGAATGATAACTGGCGAAAGCTGGTTGCAGGTAGTAAATTTAAAGCATGGCCTGATTTCGGAACATTCAAAAAAGGTAGAATTGATCTTCAGGATCATGGAGATGATGTGTGGTTTAGGAATATTAAAATTAAAAGACTGTGATAGATGGTTTGCCACGGAGTCAACCCTCATTCACCACACTTTCCAATTCATTCATGATGGTTCTTTACAAGGTTATAATGATCGATAAAACAAAGTATTTATTTAACATTAACCAGTACCCTGATAACCCCGGTTGTTTCATCAAAATTTTCCAACGCCTTACCAATTGCCTGTCCGGCCTTTAATTTATCAAGGTCAGCTTTCATTGCATACCCGGGTTTATTAGAGGTTACAAGTATATCTCCCCTTTTGATATTGCCATTCTCATTGCAAACTTTGGTAGGAATAACTCCAATTACTCCTATGCCAACATTTTGACAAAATACGTTGTTAGCAAAAAAGATACAGAGAAGGAAGGGTAACTTTTTCATTTTGGTAGATTATATATAAATAAAGATCAGGGAATCACTTTGCAATTGTTAATCTTACTTCTCTCATCACAAGATTTATGAAATTTTGAAGGTCCGATTTATTTCCCTTAATCACTTTATCTATCTTTTGATCATTCTTTCGTAAGCGATAACTAAGAGTGATACTATTACCATTTATTTTATATTTGCCACTCATCTTCCATGCATCGGGATAATCTTTTGCATCTGTAAATAAAATATCAGCATCTTTTCCTTTGCTTGTTATTT
>JADGPY010000057.1 GCA_017882205.1 Chitinophagaceae bacterium | reverse complement strand
TGGGGGATAAAAAAGGAACTTCGGATGCAGCCATCCGTGCTGAATGCAGAAGAATGATGGTGAACCGGATCCAAACAAAACAAGGAGAAATAAAAACGGTTGAATTCACACTTCACATTCGTGATAGCATGATAAGGAACGCCAATGGTATTACAAGAGTTCGCCTTAAAGCACGTGAACATGTTTACCTGCATTGGGATGATAAACTAACCCTTGAATTCAATGGAGCAGATCCTAAAATACAGGCCATTGAAATTTCACCTGCTCCCAAAGATGTTATAACTGTGTTCCTTGCAGGTAATTCTACAGAAGTTGACCAGGCTGAAGAACCTTATACTTCATGGGGACAAATGATACCTTCTTTTTTTCAACCAGGTAAAGTGGCGATTGCAAATTATGCAGAGTCTGGAGAAGCATTGAGCAGCTTCATTGGTGAAAGAAGATTTGAAAAAGAATTAAGTATGATGAAGCCCGGAGACTATGCATTTGTTCAGTTTGGTCACAATGATCAAAAGCAAAAAGGCCCCGGTGTTGGGGCATTTACCAGTTATAAAAAAGATCTGAAATATTTTATTGCCGAAGTAAAAAAGAAAGGCGGCATACCTGTGCTTGTAACATCTATGCAAAGGCGGAGCTTTGATAGTACGGGAAAAATAAGAGAAACATTGGGTGACTATCCCGAAGCGGTAAGGCAAACAGCAAAAGAAGAAAATGTAGCACTGATTGATCTCAATGCCATGAGCAAGATGATGTATGAAGCATGGGGCCCGCAGGAATCATTAAAGGCATTTGTACATTTTCCTGCTAATACTTATCCTGGCCAAACAAAAGAACTGAAAGATGATACGCACTTCACAGCCTTTGGTGCCTATGAAATTGCCAGGATCATAGTAAAAGGAATAAAAGAAAATGTTCCGGCTCTTGCAAAACATTTGAAGAAGGATACCTTTGATTTTGATCCTTCGAAACCAGATAATTATTCATTATTTTATTGGCCATGGAGCCCATCAACAGCTACCGCAAAACCAGATGGCAACTAATTATGGAAAAGCATGCATCATATATTTCATTGTTACTCATTTTAGCGACTGCAACAACCCCTTTATGCCTAAGATCTCAATCAAACGCGACAATAAATATTGATCTTAATAAGTCTATAGGTAACATGAACCCGCTATGGGCTTGGTTTGGCTACGATGAATGCAACTATACTTACATGAAGGATGGAAAAAAATTGCTTTCTGAGATTGCTGCATTAAGTCCGGGGCCTGTGTATGTTCGTACACACAGCTTATTATCAACAGGCGATGGAATTCCTGCATTAAAATGGGGTTCAACAAATGCCTACACCGAAGATGCAAGCGGAAATCCTGTATATAGCTGGAAAATAATGGACAGCATATTTGATACTTATGTAAAACGTGGTATGAAGCCGCTTGCACAAATTGGTTTCATGCCGGAAGCATTATCAACACATCCTGAGCCTTACAAACATACCTGGCAACCAGGGATGTCTTACGACAAGATCATAACAGGCTGGGCTTATCCACCAAAAGATTATAAAAAGTGGGGCAATCTTGTTTATGAGTGGGTGAAACATTCTGTAGATCGTTATGGAAGAAAAGAAGTAGAAAGTTGGTTCTGGGAAGTTTGGAACGAGCCCAACAGCGGTTACTGGAAAGGTACATTGCCGGAATATTTAAAGTTGTATGATTATGCTGCCGATGGATTAAAGCGGGCCTTGCCTTCGGCAAGAATTGGTGGCGCTAACATTACCGGAGGAGGAACGAAATTTCTTGGTGCATTTATAAAACATTGTTTGAATGATACGAATTTTGCAACAGGAAGGATCGGTTCGCCACTCGACCTTGTTTTGTTTCATGCAAAAGGTTCACCCAAGCTTATTGACGCAACTGTTGTAATGAATGTAAAACAGCAACTTCAAAACATTAATGATGCGCTCGTACTCATAACTTCTTTTCCGCAGCTTAAAAATATTCCTATAGTAATTGGTGAATCAGATCCTGAAGGTTGTGCTGCCTGCGGCATGGCAACAAATCCCTCAAATGCTTATCGCAATGGAACTATGTTTTCAAGTTATACAGCGGCTGTTTTTGCACGCAAATATGCATTGGCTGATAAGTATAGTGCAAATCTTATCGGGGCTGTAACATGGTCATTTGAGTTTGAAGATCAACCGTGGTTCTATGGCTTTCGGGATCTTGCTACTAATGGTGTAGATAAACCGGTATTGAATGTTTTTAGAATGTTTGGAATGATGACAGGTGAAAGGGTTGAGGTGAAGGCAAGCAATATGTATTCGCTAAAAAATATTTTAGACTCAAGTGTGCGTGGGCAAACAGATGTGGGTGCGCTTGCATCAAAAAGTAATAACAGCGCTGGGGTCATGCTGTGGAATTATCATGATGAGGATAAGCAGGGTGATGTATGCAGAGTAAAAGTTACTATCAAGGGATTACCAGCAAAGAAAATTACCCTTGCTGAATACAGGATAGATAATGAGCATAGCAATTCTTATGAGGTATGGAAGAAGATGGGTTCGCCGCAAAGCCCCACGAGTGCACAAATTAAGGAGCTTGAAAAAGCAGGGATGTTGCAGGCGATGGGGAATGCTGGAAATGTAGAGGTGGTAAATGGAACTGGGCAAATAAATATTGGTTTGCCAAGGCAGGGGGTTTCTCTATTAAAAATTAATTGGTGATAAAATTTGTTAAGAATTAACCACATAGGCACATAGAAACATAGAAAAACACATAGTCTATGTGTAACCTTTGTTCCTATGTGGTTAATTCAAGCAATAGCAGTCTGTATGAATAAAATATTATTTATTATTGTTTCCTTCATGGCATCTTTAACATGCCTTGCGCAGAATCCCGTAAGGGATTCAACATCGTTAAAATTAAACCTAATGACCTTTAAAAATCCCCCCCTTATTTTCTTCCTTATCATAATTTGCTTTTCATCAAATAACCTGTTTGCCCAGGATAATAGCTCAGGAATAAAATTGTTTTTTGAAAAAGTTTACCTGCATATGGACAAAACGTACTATGCATCCGGCGATGACATTTGGTTTAAGGCATACCTTGTAAATGCACAGAGTAACTACCCGGTAAACACCAGTAATAATTTATATGTTGAGCTCATCAACCCTATTAACAAAATAGTCACAAGAGAAGTGGTAAGGCTTAACAATGGCATTGGTGTTGGAGATTTTAAATTAGATGATTCTATTGCAGGGGGCAGTTACCGCATCCGTGCATACACTAACTGGATGAGAAATTTTGGAACCCATTTTATCTTTGAAAAAGAGATACAGGTTAAAAATATTACCGGTGTAAATAAAAAGAATTCCATTGTAGAAAAAGTAGTATCAGTAGATAAAAAAACATCAACACATGCCTATAAAATTCAATTCTTTCCAGAAGGCGGATCATTAGTAGAAGGCATTTCTTCTGTAGTTGCATTTAAAGCTGAAGATGGAATAGGAAATGGAATAAATGCAACCGGCAGTATATTATCTTCAAAAGGAGATACTGTTGTACATTTTAAAACCTCTCATCTTGGTATGGGCAGCTTTAATTTTAAACCTGAAACAGGAATTCAATACAAAGCTTTTGTACAATACCAAAGCAGTTCTTCGATACCTGCTGATTTTCCTGTTGCAACACCTGATGGTTTTGTTATGAAAGTAACGGATGAGGATCCTTCTAATTTTCTTGTGTATGTTTTTTCTAATACAGCTACTCTCGATATGCATCCCACAGGTGAAATAACTATTGCCGGAAAACATGCAGGCAAGATATTTTATAACCAGAAAACATTTTTAAAGGATGGGAAAGCTTCTCTAAATATAACTAAAAAGGATTTTCCGTCAGGTATTGCAAGCATTACATTGTACGATGAAAACCTGCATCCATATTGTGAAAGGCTCGTTTATATTGAGGATGCTGATCCACTAACTATAAATTTATCACCTGATAAAAATAGTTATCGGCCCAGGGAAAAGGTTACTGTCAATATTTCTGTTACTGATGCCCGGCAACATCCTGTTAAAGCCAACCTTTCGATGGCTGCAATTGATGATGGAATAGAAAAGCCATCAACAGAAAATATCCTTTCATATCTTATGTTGCAATCTGAAGTGACTGGCAAAATTGAAAACGCTGCGGATTATTTTAATAAGAATAACCCGCAACGCTTTCAACAACTTGATCTGTTATTAAGAGCGCAGGGATGGAGGAGTTTTTTGTGGCGGCAAATGGCTGACACATCTATCCACATAAGCTATTTACCCGAGCCGGGAATTACCATCTCCGGCAAAGTAACCTTAGGTTTTGGTAATAAACCTGCACCAAACATGAACATAACCTTACTGGCACCAGCAGCAAAAGGCAATAAGATCTTTATAACAAAAACAAATGCATCCGGCCGGTACTATCTTGATGGATTACCATTGTATGGCAACCAAACAATTAAAATTAATTCTAAAAATGATAAGGATAAAAGGGGCGGTGAACTTTTTATAGATAGTTTATTTAATAACGTTCTTCCGGTTGATCCAAATTATACGCATACTGCAGATACTTCCTTTAAGTTGAAGCAATTTGCAGAAGAGTCTGCAAAAAGACTGAGTTCTGCACAAAATACTAAATGGTATAGTGTATTATCTGAAGTAGTTGTTACCAGTAAAAGGAACACGGTGGTTTTGCGGGATGGTGAGGGGTATATGAATTTTGGATTTCCGGAATATAACTTTACCATTACTTCCAATGATTACCAGAATAAGACCGTAGAAGATTTCCTGGTACAAAAAATTCCTGGTGCAGAATACGATGTTGAAAAGGAAGGAATAAATTTTATTGCGAATGGGAAACCTGTTAGGGCAAGATTTATAGTAGATAAAAGAGAAGATGTTTTTGAACGCATTGATTATTACAGAGTCCCTCTCACACAAGTAATAAGCATATCTGTTCGACACATGGTAGGCATGAATTTAACGGATGTGTTCCTCATTTACCTCGATCTTAAACCTGGGGCATACAACACCGATCCGGCTTTTATAAACACTGATGTTACCGGTTATTACGAGGCAAGAAATTTTTATTCACCCAACTATGAAAACCCGGAAAATAAGAAACCAGATGAACGCACTACCATTCATTGGGAGCCTATGATTACCACAGATGAAAATGGTAAGGCTACAGTAAATTTCTATAATGCCGATCCCAAAACAAGGATCAGGATAGACGTTCAGGGAGTGACAGATAAGGGTGTTTCTGTAGTTTCAGAAGCAAAATATGATGTAAAATAAATTCATAGAAATGAAAAGAAGAAATAAATTACTCGTGTTGATTGGATTAGGTGCGTTGGTTTTTTGCAGTTTTAAAGTGACTAAGGTTGATAGAGTTGATACCACTAAACAGGAAATAAGCCCATGGCCTGAGTTAAAAAAAGAGATGCATCCATGGACGCGCTGGTGGTGGATGGGCAGTGCTGTAGATGAAAGAAATCTTGATAAAGTATTAACTACTTATAGTAATGCAGGATTTGGAGGAGTAGAGGTAACACCAATATATGGTGCCATTGGTTTTGAAAACAGGTATAT
>JADGPY010000056.1 GCA_017882205.1 Chitinophagaceae bacterium | reverse complement strand
CAAACTTGACCATTTTCATAAAAACAAATGGAAGGATAATGACGTTTATGTGATAGGTGCAAATGATGCGAATGAAAAGCTCAGCCAGTTATGGATCGATAAAGAAAAAATGGTGGTAGTGCGGTTCATTAAATATGAGAATGGACATAAGGAAGAAGGTATACTCGAGAATCAAAAGAGGTTTGGCGGCGGTTGGTCAGAGACAGGATGTACTTTCTATATGGATGATAAATTATTTCAGAAAGAAATCTATCATGATTGTAAAGCTAATGTACCGATTGATCCTAAATTTTTTGATCCAAAAGCGTTAGGGCGCTAAACACCACAACCACCATGCCAACCATTCATCTTCTTATTACCGGTGATGTTCAGGGAGTGTTTTTCAGGGCCACTGCCATTGAGGTTGCAGATAGGTATGGTATCACTGGTTGGATAAAAAATACAAGAGAAGGAAACGTTGAAGTAGTGGCTGATGGTGATGAAATATCATTGCAAAAATTTATTGAATGGTGCAAACATGGACCGGAAAAAGCCCAGGTCGAAAAAGTGGCTGTAACAAACATTCAACAAACAACCTTTGACAGATTCTCAATTATCCGGCATTAGAATTCCAGTTTCATTTAGTAATTTTTGTATATTTAACCATATTAATAATCACTAAAACTTATAGAATGAAAAAACTATTATTTCTATTACTGTTAACTATGAGCATTGGATTTGCTTGCAAGGCTCAGGATGATAAGGATAAGGTTAAAAAAACCTCCTCACTTGGCCAGAAAGTCCATAATACATTCAGCAAACACAAAAAACATAATGGCTATAAAACCAAGCATGAACACAAAGGTGTTTTGCATAAGCATAAAGTAAATACCAAGAAAGGAGAACAAAAAACGAAGATTAAAAATAAAGATTAAGTAACAAGCCCCATCGGGCTCGCCTATAAAAAGTTGATGTTTTCAATATTGAAGTATTGGAACATCAACTTTTTTTCGTCCCGTTGAAAAGTATTTTCTTGTATCTTGGTTCCTAGAGATGATCATTGGATTAAATATTCTCATCTAAACCTTCCAAAATGATTGCAAACATCAACACTTCAGAATCCATTACCACGATCAAAGACACAACGGGAAATCCCGCTCCATTAGGTCTTCTCGGATTCGGAATGACCACCATTATGTTAAATCTTCATAATGCGGGGTTAATTGAGTTGGATTCAATGATCATGGGTATGGGTATTTTTGTGGGTGGGATTGCTCAATTATTCGCAGGAGTGCAGGAGTGGAAAAAGAATAACACCTTTGGCGCTACTGCGTTCACAGCCTACGGCTCATTTTGGTTGTCTCTTGTTGCCCTATGGTTGATTCCTAAAACTGCTTTTGGATCTTCATTTAAATCGAGTGAGAATGCCGTTGCATGGTATTTATTGCTATGGGGGCTTTTTACCTTATTTATGTTCATAGGCACCTTGAGGCTCAATCGTGTATTGCAAACCGTTTTCCTTTCTTTAACTGTTTTATTTTTTTTGTTAGCAATTAGTGATTTTACAGGTAATAGTTCACTGAAAATATTTGCCGGATATGAAGGGATCTTTGTTGGCCTCTCCGCCTTCTATGGTTCTATGGCCCTTGTGCTGAATGAGATATATGGAAAAGAAGTTCTTCCCATGGGCACAAGAACAGTTTCAAGTTCTTAGTTAGAACTGGTTTTTATGGTAGATATTTATCCAGTTTATTTGGTAATAGATATACAATCGGAGTTACAATCAAAATAAAAAGGCTGATGAGTGGAATAAAGAAAGAGATGGCTATCGCAATAGAATAAACTACTGGCGAAAGAAGGAATAATATAGTGGCCTCCTTTCTTACCTCCAATGGATCTGCCTGAGGCCATTCCGAGTTTATGGTTCTCATTCATCTTCCTAAGCTAAAAAAAATAGTGCATATAGAGAAGAAAAATATATTCAGAAAAGGGAATGAAAAATATAGCACCGTTAATTTATTGGTATTTTTTTTTGATCCACTCACTTACTACTGCCAGCATTTCTTCCAGTTGAACTGATGGCCCTTCAAATGGATGTTTGGTGTTGAACGTATGTGTTGCTCCAGGGATAAGGTGAAATTCCGTTTGAGGCCGTCCTTCTACCCAGGAATATAAAGACTCTCCATGGTTTGCAGGAACTGCTTCATCATTTTCTCCATGAATTATGAGTATGGGAATAGCTGTTGATTTTAGTGCTGCTTCAACATTCCATGCGCCATCACTTTGAAGGACTTCCTGTAGAAATTCCTCACCCTGTGGCAATTGTTGCTTTGTACGATTATTTTGTTTGAAGAAGACCTTCTTAGTTTTCCATTCTTCTATCATTTCAGGAGGCCAGAAATTGAGTGATTTAACCGAACTGATAAGGATGATTCCATGAACAGGGAAATTATTTTCAATCGCTTTCTTTGCTGCAAATATTGCAGGTACCCCTCCCAGGCTATGTGCAAGCAATATCGTTGAAGAATGATTGTCAAAACCATCCATGTTTCGTAAGATCGATAAAATGTCGTCTACTTCTAACCGCATGCAGTTCTTTTCATATCCCTGCAGGTCTTCAAAATAATCTCCATCCCCGATAATTCCTCCATGGCTATAATTAAAACTATATGACGATATGCCATTCTTAAAAAGCGATTCCTGTATAAAAGGAAACATACCATAATTATAAAATCCATTGTGACCATTGACGATGATCACCAAAGGAGTATTGGTTCCTGCTGTTATATAGACACCGTCAACAAAGTTGTCATTATTGTGAAATGAGATGTTTTGGATTCGCATATTTATGATTGTTACCCAAGGCTTTAGACTTGGGGGGTAAGTGTTAATATTTAATTCTCTCATCAAAGCTGCCATTGCACATTATCTGGCGTCTTAATAAAAGAGTTGTATTTCAAAAAATGTTAACAAGCCTGAATATAAGCTAAAAAACTGAGCAGGATTATTCATAAATTATTACATTAGGCGTAATTTTGCCGGCGTTCTGACCCCCTAACATGCAGCAATTCTACCTGAAAAAGTTCTTTTTGCAGATCATTCCTGCATTGATTATACTGTGCTTTGGTTCAGAGGTGATAGCACAGCCCATAGCAAATTTTTCAGGCTCACCAACATCTGGATGTGTGCCACTGGTTGTAAACTTTACTGATCTTTCAACAGGGAATCCCACAGGTTGGAGATGGGATCTTGGTAATGGAACAACATCTGTTCTGCAGAATCCATCTGCTACCTATTTCATAGCCGGGCAATATAATATTAAACTAGTAGTTAGAAATTCGGCAGGTTCTGATTCACTAACCCGATTGCAATATATCACAGTTAATGCAATCCCGGTAGTAGATTTTATAGGAACACCATTAACAGGCTGTTTTCCGTTAGTTGTACAATTCACGGATTTAAGTACCGCAGGAGCTGGAAGTATTGATACAAGGCAATGGGATTTCGGCGATGGAAATACCTCAACTGCTCAAAATCCACAACATACTTATACAAGCGCCGGTAATTACAATGTCTCTTTAAGAATTAAAAATACTGCAGGATGCATTAAATCATTTACTAAACTGAATTATGTTTTTATCAATACAGGGGTGCATGCAGATTTTAACCAAATAGTTCAAACGAGTTGTAATCCACCAGTTACTGTAAATTTTCAGAACCTATCTACCGGAATTGGATTATTAAGTTACCAATGGAACTTTGGAGATGGTGGCACTTCGACTGCCTTAAATCCATCACATACTTATGTTGCTGCAGGTACCTATACCGTAAGGTTGATTGTTACAAATCTCGCCGGTTGCAGAGATACCCTCACGAGAATAAATACAATTACTATTGGGAGTGTAAGCCCAAATTTTTCAATGCCAGATTCAATATGTATTGGAATACAAGTTCCTCTTAGCAATACTAGCGTGCCAGTACCATCCAGTAATCTGTGGAAATTTGGAGATGGAACTACCTCTACTGACTTTAATCCGCTAAAAGTGTATTCAAGTGCTGGCACTTATACTGTTAAGTTAGTAGATAATTTTGGGGCTTGTAGTGATTCTATTTCAAAAACACTGATCGTTTTACCAAAGCCAACACTAAGTTTTATTGGGGATCACATAAATGCCTGTAAGGCTCCATTAACTGTAAATTTTACATCTTCCATCATCGGAGCCACTTCATTTTTTTGGACATTTGGAGATGGCAGCACATCCACAAGTCCCAATCCAACTCATACCTATAATAGTTTGGGAAGTTATGATGTCACTTTAATCGCTTCAAATTCAGTTGGCTGTACAGATACATTGTTTAGACCTTACTACATCAATATCGCTCCTCCAGAAGTAAATTTTATAAATATACCGATAAAAGGTTGTGCGCCACTGACACATACTTTATCACCAAATATAATATCAGTTGACCCTATTGTATCCTTTCAATGGGATTTCGGAGATGGTACAACCTCAACATTGCCCAACCCTTCTCATACGTGGGTAAATCCAGGAAACTATACAATCTTACTTATCATAACCACCGCTGGCGGATGTACAGACACAACTAATTTAATAGATGGAGTGCGGGTTGGTGTTAAACCTGTGCCCA
Source organism: Chitinophagaceae bacterium (assembly GCA_017882205.1). Classification (GTDB taxonomy): domain Bacteria; phylum Bacteroidota; class Bacteroidia; order Chitinophagales; family Chitinophagaceae; genus Ginsengibacter. The sequence continues at coordinate 5,987 of JADGPY010000056.1, read as the reverse complement.
ATTTTGTCGCTAACCCCCTGGAGGCTTGTGCAAGTACGCAAATTTTATTTACTGATCTTTCAACCGGTAACCCGGATCAATGGCTTTGGATATTCGGTGATGGTGAAATGTCTGCAGATCAAAATCCAAATCATCTTTATGCTGATACAGGTACTTTTACTGTAACCCTTATTGCCTGGAACAATGGATGTGCTGATACAATAACTTTTACTAATTACATTCATATCAAGCCTCCGATAGCAGATTTCTTTGCATCTTATAATTGCAGCCACCCTTATGATAGACAATTTTTAGATAGATCCATTGGTGCAGATACCTGGCTGTGGGATTTCGGAGATGGTGCAACTTCCAATTTGCGTAATCCTACGCATACATATGCCGTACGCGGTGTTTATACTGTTTCTCTTACTGTTTCCAATTTTTCAACTGGTTGTTCATATACCAAAACAAATGAGGTAGATGTGATAATTGAGCGAGCTGATTTTATTGCTGATGACAGCGATATCTGCCTTGGCTCATTGGCCTCTTTTCACGCCAGGAACATGAATGTGGCCAATATCAGGTTCTACCGATGGAACTTTGGAGATGGTACGATTATTACTGATTCAACAGGTTCTGAGATTCACCAATATCTTACAACCGGAAGATTTACCGTATCATTGGTCATTTACAATATGCTGGGTTGTACTGATACCCTCATTAAGCAATTGTATGTTCATGTTGGTAAGCCAACTGCATCGTTTAGGGCAGCAACTATTGGAACTTGCATTAATACACCAGTAAATTTTATCGATAGTTCGCATACAGATGGTGTTCATCCAATAGTTTCCTGGATTTGGTATTATGGAGATGGAACTATTGATGCCCTGACTGCCCCTCCCTTCCGGCATGCATATTCAGCGGCAGGAATCTATTCCGTTACTTTAGTAGTGAACGACAACCATGGCTGCACCGACACCTCTACCAGACTTAATTACATTAATGTTTCACAATCGATTGCCTTGTTTACATCTGATGATACCGTTTCATGTCCAAACAAGCCAGTTAGTTTTTTAAGTTATTCTACCGGTCCGAATTTGTCCTATAATTGGAATTTTGGGGATGGAACCACTTCCACTTTATCAAATCCCATTCATCAATATAGCGCAGATGGTTTGTACACCATCAGGCTATATATTATAGACCAATATGGTTGTACTGATAGCATGACCAGGCAATCATATATAAGGATCGTCTCACCCCATGCGCAGTTTTCGATGAGTGATTCCGTTAGTACCTGCCCACCACTGATCGTTGATTTTTCAAATCATTCAACCAATTTCATTAGCCAACTTTGGGATTTTGGTGATGGCACCACGAGTAGCCTGGATTCACCGTCTCACTTTTATTCAAATACTGGTATTTATAATGTCAGGTTAACAATTACCAGTAGAGGGGGCTGTACAGATCAAAAAATTAAACAAGTTGTTGTTAATGGACCAGTAGGTTCATTTGCCTATAACAACATAACGGGATGTGCGCCATTACAAGTCAATTTCCAGGCTCATACACCAGATCTGCTAACCTTTATCTGGGATTTCAATGATGGTACAACCATTAGAACTCCAGACTCAGTGATCAGTCATGTTTATATTACTCCAGGTGCCTATCTTCCCAAACTTATTCTTGTAGATCCTAATGGTTGCCAGGTTCCGATCGAGGGACTTGATAGTATTAATGTTTATGGGGTACTTGCGAAGTATAATATTGTGAATGGTACAGTTTGCGATTCGGGGTATGTGCAATTTATAAACAACAGTATTGTAATCGGAGCAATTCAATCTTATTTTTGGAGTTTTGGTGATGGCACTACCTCTATGAGCCCCAGCCCTGCAACTCATTACTATAATACTACCGGATTGTATAACACTTTTCTAATTGTTACTACTCAATCCGGTTGTAGGGATACAGCTCATAACCCCATTCCAGTAAGAATTGTAGCCACTCCTAAAACTGGCATTGGCGGCGATTCTGCTGCTTGTGTACCAGCCACCTTACAATTTCTGGGTCAAATCGCTGTGCCTGATACATCAGCGATCTCATGGAAATGGACTTTTGGAAATGGCAATATATCCAACTTGCAAAATCCAGTTCCGCAAGTTTATCCAGTTCCGGGATTCTATAATATTCGCTCTATCGCAACCAATAGTAGTGGATGTTCAGACACAACCAACAAGGTCATCCAGGTATATCCTTTGCCAAATGTTCAAACAGGTCCTGATACATGGATATGTCGTGGTCAATCTTTAAGTATAACAACTTCAGGTGCATCTGGCTATAATTGGACCCCGGTTACCGGATTGAGCTGTACCAATTGTGCCAACCCAAATGCCAGCCCTGATAGTTCCATACGGTATGTAGTGTCGGGGACAAGCAGTTTTGGATGCGTTTCAACGGATACATTAGCCATCACTGTGCAACAGCGATTTCCAATGACTATAGGGCCGCCAGACACAATATGTATTGGTAAAAATGTTGGCCTTTCAGCAAATGGCGCTGATCAGTATTCGTGGTTTCCTACTCTGGGCCTAAGCGATCCAACCATTCGTAACCCTGTTGCTGCACCTGCTCAGAGTACGAATTACCAGGTTATTGGATCGGATATGCATGCTTGTTTTAAGGATACCGGGTATATTTTTGTTAGCGTATACCCGATGCCGTTGGTTGATGCTGGGACTGACAGAACCATTAATGTTGGCCAGTCAATAAATATTATACCAGTTATTTCATCTGATGTTACTTCTGCAGCGTGGAGTCCCTCAACCGGAATTGTTTCTTATAACTTTCCTGGTATTACAGCACGACCTACGGTTACTACGGAGTACAATATAGAAGTATCCAATAAAGGACATTGTATTGCGAGAGACAAAATAACCATATATGTAGTATGCAATGATGCGAACGTATTTATACCAAATACATTTTCTCCAAATGGAGATGGAGTAAATGATGTTTTTTATATCCGGGGGAGCGGGGTATTCAGGATAAAAATGTTAAGGATATTTAACCGGTGGGGGGAAGTTGTTTTTGAAGGCTCTAATATAAATCCGAACGACGCTTCCGCTGGATGGAATGGAACTTTTAAGGGTAAGAAACTTACTCCGGATGTATTCGTTTATACCGCGGATGTTTTGTGTGCAAACGATACAATACTAACCTATAAAGGAAATGTAACCTTGATACAATGAGAAGGAATACCTATATAATATCAAAGCTGGTTGTCACTTCAATTTTTTTGTTGGTGACGGCAATGCCGGGGAATTCCCAGGATATACATTTTTCACAATTCTTCGAAGCGCCTTTATTACGAAATCCAGCACTTGCCGGTCTTTTTAGTGGAGATCTCCGAATCCAAACTATTTATCGAAACCAGTGGAATAGTGTTACCGTGCCGTACCAGACTGGCTCATTAAATGGAGAGTATAAATTGCCGGTTGGAAAAGGGAATGATTTTTTAACCCTGGGTGGAGAAATTCTTTACGACAGATCCGGAAGCCTGGCTCTAACCTCAACCCATGTTTTACCTGTCCTCAATTATCATAAATCATTGAACAACGAACGAAACATGTACTTGTCACTTGGATTTATGGGAGGATTGGTGCAACGAAAACTCGATCGTTCTAAGATCACTACCAATAGCCAGTTCAATGGCATAGGCTATGATCCTTCACTATCTGATGGCGAAACTTTTATAAATAACGGCTTCAGTTATTTTGATGCAAGCACAGGAATGAGCCTTAACACACAGATAGGCGAAAATGAAGACGACAATATTTTTATTGGAGCTGCCTATCACCATTTCAATAATTCTGCAAAAGTTTCTTTTTATGGTGACGCAGGTATCGAAATGATACCTAAATGGGTTTTTTCTGCCGGAATAAGGATGAGCATGACTGATTATTCATTCATCACTTTTCATGCTGATTATTCACAACAAGGCTCAAGTACCGAAACCATCGGTGGTATGTTATATTCTTATAAGCTTGATGATCCTTCAGATCCAAAATATATTTTCCATGCTGGCGCTTTGGTTCGTTGGAAAGATGCCATAATTCCTATAGTCAAAATGGAATATAAGCCGGTAGCGATTGCCCTAAGTTATGATGTTAATATTTCCCAGCTAAAGACTGCCAGTAGTGGACGCGGCGGCCTTGAACTTTCTGTATCATATCAAACTTATTTTGACCGGCAAAATTCTACAAAGGAAGCAGTATTGTGCCCCAGGTTTTAGGTAGTTTTGTCATCACAATTAAGTACGGGTATATATAAGCTTTAATGACATTCGTTAACGAGGATAGATAGGTGTATCTTACTGTTAACTATGACAAAACACCGTATCAATTTGTCGTTTCCGAAAAATTATTTTCTGCATTCGACTCAATATCCATTAACTCCTTCAATGATTGTTGGCTTAAAGTCTGCTTGTGCAAAACAGGCAGCAGGAATTTCATTTGGCCCAAGTGATATAAAAAAATCTACTTCCCTTATTAGAAGAGGGTTGTTGATATCTAAGTTAGATACTATCAATGAGAAAATAGAGATTTCATGGCAAGTGACTTCGTCCGCTATTGAGATGCTTCGTGATCTGGGGGTTAAAGATAAATGCTGAAAACCAGTTTTTAGTCTTAGTTTTTACCTGAATCTGTCAGACAGGGTATACGCAACATTATCAGTTATCCTATGAAATATATCTGCATTGATCTTTTGTACTTTTCGCAATCTGCGGGCTACCATTAGCCGGCCCTCCTTATCATAATACTGGGTTACAGGGAAATATGTAAGGATATAATATTTCTTTCGCGTTAAGAAATTAATTGCCTTCGGCCGGATAGACATAAAGATCATTGAATGTCTGGTGTTAGCTACATAATAATCAAGGTTGTTAACCCATGTACAATGAATTGACTGCATCTGCCTTATCAGTTTATTTACTCCATCAACCATTAGGTCATATTTGACAAGGGTATCCTTTAACCTCATTTCAGTAGTTCCGAATTCATATATGTATTTAATAGAGTCAGTCCATATCTCTAAAGATACATGATCAAATAATTTATCCATGAATTCGAGGGTAAAATGCTTGTGTTTGTATTGGTCTTTATAAGATTGCTCAATACTATCAAGTACACTTTTGTTCTGATAGTAATACTTTGTGATATTCTTTGTTGCACATGAAGACAACGTTGCTATTACACAGAAAGCTATGATCCGTTTCTTAGTTTGAATCATCCCTTGTCTTTTTTGTGCAGTGAGAAATGCCAAATACGATCTTCTTTAAAAAGGCAGGTGTTATCTGCCTTAGCGACCGAAATCCATAGTCCCAATAAGTTATAGTGATCAGGTTATCCGCCTTTATCATATCCAATAATATTACATAATGAGTGGGGATACCGGGGCGTAGCATATGATGTTTTCTGCGGTACAGGTAGGCATTGTTAAGATAGACCACTGTTATCCCGCTTTTCATAGAATTAGTAAGGTAGTCAAACAGGTTGCTGATACATGGATGTACCAGGTCGGAGCCACGGGCGTGTACGTTGAAGTTAAAAAGTGTTTTGATTATCCGGTTAAACTTTGCATAGTTAACCGATGCCCAGAAAGTATTTTCGTCTCCCGGATCATATCGTTTATTTAAAAAATTTAGATATCCTTTAAAGTGATCTGCCAGGCTAAGGAACCATAGCTGGTCAGCCGGCCTTACATCCAAAACACCTTTAAATCGTAAAGTGCCCGCCGCATTTTTCACTTCAGCCGAAGGGTCAAAAAAAACTTTTCCATAAGTAGCTTTTCCTTCCGTGTAAATCTTCAGCATGAACTTAGCATAACCGAGGGGGTCAGTATGCAGGGGAACATATGTCAATGCCGCATAGCCGCAAAAGTTGGTATTACTGCCTTCATAGATGCTCAAGGGCGTCTCAATATTTGTCCTGATGTTTTGAAGAAACTCT
>JADGPY010000330.1 GCA_017882205.1 Chitinophagaceae bacterium | reverse complement strand
TTATCTGGGCAACTATAACAAGTGTAACGATCAGAAGAAAGCATCTTCCGGAAAAAATATTTAATTTATGCATGGCGATCTGTTGTAAACGTTATTATATATTTAGCAAGGCGGGCTTCTTATGATAGATATCCATGATCAGTTCACCAAAAATAGTATTGCCCCATGCAAACCATTTACGGGTAAATTTTTGCGGATCATCTTTATTAAAAGATTCATGCATAAATCCCGTTCCTGCATGAGTGGCTACCAGGGATGTAATGCATTTTTTGATCTCTGCATCATTGGAACTCGTAAAGGCACGCATAATTATGCCCATAGGCCAGATCAGGTCTAAGCCACTGTGAGGGCTCCCTACTCCTTCAGCGACTTTTCCTTTAAAGAAGAAAGGATTTTCTGTTGAAAGCAACATTCTCCTTGTATTTTGATATACGGGATCAGTGCTTATCATTGCGCCCAGGTAAGGCATAGACAACAATGATGGAACATTTGCGTCATCCATAATATGGAAGCTTCCAAAGCCATTCACCTCGTAGGCATAGACTTTACCGAATTGAAGATGTGTAGTGAGTGCATATTGTTTCAATGCGCCAAGGAATACATGTCCGTGAGAACCTGTACCGATAAATGGATCTACGTATTGCGTAAGATTGGCCTTCCTGATTTGACAATAAGAAAACGAAATGAGGCCAGGGCAGAAGAAAAAACAAAAAAGCAATTTGCAGCAATTAGGAAAATGTTTATTTATCTGGTTCATAAAGAGTAATTAGTTGTCGCTTCGCGAGAATCAGTTAATACCTGCTTTTATCCTGAGTGATGCATTCAATTTTATTTCCTGCGAACTGCTGCCTATTAAAATACTATAGTCACCGGGGTACAACATCCATTTTTGTTGCTTCAAATCCCACTTCTGCAATTCAGTTACAGGGATGCGGAATTGAATCGTTTGCTCACCTCCTTTCCAAATGTGAACCCTCTTAAAACTTTTTAATTCTTTTAAAGGCATCCTTTCAAGCGCAGGATATTGAATATATACCTGGGCCACTTCATCTCCATCCATGCCTCCCGTATTTTTTATTGTTGCTGAAAAAAGCAATGTATCCTTTAAAGCACCAACTTTTCCCGGCTGTTGCTGCCATGAATAATTGAAAGAGGTATAAGATAATCCAAATCCGAAAGGGTATTGTACTTTACCATCAAAGTAACGGTAGGTTCTGCCCTTCATATTATAATTATTATAATCGGGAAGATCCTGTAAAGACTTATAAAAGGTAACTGGCAATCGTCCGGCAGGAGATACATCGCCAAAAAGAATATCTGCTAATGCATTACCTCCCTGTTCGCCCGGGTACCAGGCCAGAATAATCGCATCTGCATAGGGTTCAATAGCCTCTATATTAACGTTACTACCTGCCGTTACCACTACTACAACAGGTTTGTTTTTTTTTCGTAATGCTTTTAGCATGGCAATATGTGCAGCGGGCAGATTAAGACTTAATTTATCTCCGCCATTGGCGGCTAAGAAAGCATCTCCTTCTTCCCCTTCATATACGGGAGAAAGACCAATAACTGCAATAGTGATATCGCTTTCACCGGCTGCCCAAATTCCACCAAAATGTGTTGTATCAGTGTAATCACTTCCCTGGTCGTATTGAACAGCGATACCAGGTCCGGCTGCAGCGGTGATACCTTCGGCAAACGTTACCATATCACCTGTCATGCCGTGATAATTCGCCACTAAGGGATCCATTGCACCGGCATTAGCTCCCAGTACCATGATTGCATTGTATTTATTTTTATCTAAGGGTAATAAACCTTTATCATTCTTCAAAAGAACCATGCTTTGCTGAGCTGCTTTACGGGCTAGTTCAATATGATCTGGTGAATGAACACTTTCGGCCCCCAACCCTGAATAAGGAACAGAGCTTTTTTCATCATAGAAGCCGAGCTTGAATTGTGTACGTAGTAAAACGCTTAAAGATGAATCAATCTCCCTGTCTGTTATCAGCTTTCGATCGTATGCGGCAATAACATTTTTCTGCAATAGGTTTGAACAATCAAGGTTTACACCTGCTTTTATTGCAGCCGCAGCAACTTCTACGGGGTCATTCATTACTTTATGGTAATCCAGGATATCATACAATGCGCCGCAGTCGGTAACTACATGTCCCTTAAAGCCCCATTCATTTCGAAGTATGCTTGTTAACAGGGTATTGCTGGTGCAGCAAGGTTCATTGTTCAACCTATTGTAGGCGCACATCACTGCTTCCACACCGCCATCAACCAGTTTTTTAAATGCATAGAGGTATGTTTCTCTAAGATCTTTTTCATCAACAATAGCATTAAAAGAATGACGTCCGGCTTCTGGTCCACTGTGTACTGCAAAATGTTTTGCACATGCTGCTGCTTTCAGATAGTGTAGGTCGTTGCCCTGCAAACCCTTTACAAATGCCAGTCCCATTGTACCTGTCAGGAAGGGATCTTCTCCGTAAGTTTCCTGTCCCCTGCCCCAGCGCGGATCCCTGAAAATATTAATATTAGGAGACCAGAAAGTAAGTCCCATATATTGTATGCTCTTGCCCTTCGCTGTTGAAAGATTGTATTTCGCCCTGGCTTCGGTGGAAATAACATTGGCTACCTCATGAAGCAAGCTATCATTAAAAGTGGCAGCCATGCCGATTGCCTGTGGAAATACAGTAGCCAGGCCTGCGCGCGCTACTCCATGCAAAGCTTCGTTCCACCAATTGTATGCAGGCATGCCTAGTCTGGGAACAGCGCTGCTCTTATAACCCAACAATGAAATTTTTTCTTCCAGGGTTAATCGGCTCAACAGGTCCCTGATCCTTGTATCCAAAGGTAATTTTGCACTCCTGAATGGAAGGCTGTCCGAATGGGCTGGTTCAAAGAACAATCCAAAATCACTTAAAGCTATGCAGGCATCAGAACCGGTTATGCGTAAACGCACTTTATCCGTGGTTATATTTTGTGGTAGCCTTATCAAACGATTGGAGCCGATGCTTGTTGCCAACGCAATTTCTTCCCAATGATCATTCTGAAATGCATCAACCGCAAAAGATCTAATCCTTTGGCCCAGCTTAATATTTTCGCGAAGCCTTATTACATTAAATGTTTTTCTTTTCCCAAGATCGGCTACCAATTGTGGAGTGAAGATAGAATCATCTGTTGCCCAATAACTATAACGGTCATTATCCAATAAAAAGGAAGGGCCATATCTAGCCGCATTTTTTCCACGTATATTACTGACATTGAGCCTGGCTCCTTTAGCAAGGTTTACTTTGAATATTTCTTTCAGCAAACTACCAAATTGCTTCAGTGCGCTTACATCATTTACATGTAATACACCCTCCCGGTTAGGTGCAATACCTACATCGAGGTTAGCCCCCCTACCTACACTTTTATAATAAAGATCAAGCAATGTATAAGGCGATTTTGCCTGTCCATCCTGAGAGGGGTGATAAAACCAGCCAGGCCGCAAGGGTACATCACACTCGGCGGGCATCCAATACTCTCCATCCCTGGTTCCTTCAGTAGCTAACCAATATTTGCTGTACCCATTCGATGGTCTTTTTCCTTCATCGGGTGCTTGTGGTGTATAGGTAGCCCAGCTTGTTTCTCCTGCATACCCATCTTCATTTCCAACCCATCTTATATCCGGACCAATATCTCCAAAAATCACTGCTGAAGGTTGCATTTTACGGGTGATGGCAAATGTAGAATCCCATCCATAATATGATGTTCTGTCAATTTTTCTAAGTTCACGTGTACCACCATAATAACCATCACCACCATTTGCTCCATCGTGCCATGAAATAAATAAGGGTCCATAATTTCCATATAATTCTTTTAGCTGTTCTCTGTAAGTATGAACATATTCAAGCTTACCGTATTGAGAGTTATTCCGATCCCAGGGAGAACAATATATGCCTAGCTTCATTCCCAGTTTATTGCAGGCCATCTGGTATTCTTTTACAATATCTCCCTTCCCGTTTTTCCAGGGGCTTTTTGTGATGTTATGCTCTGTTGTTTTAGTGGGCCAAAGGCAAAGGCCATCATGATGCTTGGCTACAACTACTACTCCTTTAAAACCGCCCGCTTTTACTGCACCTACAATTTGCGCTGCATTAAAATGAATTGGATTTAGAATTACAGGATCTTCATCCCCATAGCCCCATTCCTTATCAGTATAGGTATCAACTCCAAAGTGGATAAGACAATACATTTCCATTTCATGCCATTTAAGTTGTGCATTGGTTGGCAATACTCCATAAGGCTTTGGTGGCGCCTGGCTGATTGCAAAAACGTTTATTAGTAAAATAAGAAATGTAAGCCCAATCAGTTTTTTCATTCAATCGACAATTTAATATTTCAATTTATATCAATATTTATTCAACCATAACTTCATCAATAAATATCCATGATTTCGTTCCTTTAAATAAATATCCATCCGGTATGTCACCTACGCCATCTGCTACCACGCGAATATATTGTGCCTTTATCAGCCTGCCATCAATAGAGAAAGATTCCAGGAAAGGCTCTACCCTGGGCGTGCCCTTCATATTGATATACTTGCCCGCCAACTCAAAATCCTTCCCGTTTGAAGAAGTGTAAAATGATAGTTTATATGTGAAGAATATTTATATACAGTTGGGGGCTGTAAAATCGGTATAGGGTTGTGAAAGCTTCTTCGCTGCCGGCCTGCATCGCTCGCACAAGTAAGGACTCGTTATGTAAATTTTCTATTGACAAGCAGTTAGAATCAGATTATTTACCCTTAAAAATAAAGAAAGGTAAAAAATATTTCTGACAATATGGAGAAAGAATTACTACCGGTAAAGCATAAATGATAACCTCTTAACAAGAAACTACCTCTGACATAAAGTTTTATCTATCTTCAGTTATTCCTACATCCCCTGATTTGTTTTTTGATATACCAGCTGCCTTATTTACAAGTGCTATAAATTCTTTCCGGTAGCCTTCAGTATCATTGCCCAGGGCATCTGTTGCAGTATGAAGCACTTGCTTATAACTGCTACTACCTTTGAACTCACTTTCACGCAATAGCATTCCGAAGCCTGCCACGGCAGCAGAGAAACGAAAATTATCGGAGGTAGCTTCAAATGCAACTCCCTTATCAACTACAGGATGAACGATCAGTTCACTACTATCTTTTAATGGATCTTTATACCTGGATTTAATCGTTAACCATTCATCGTTAAAGTTAGCAGTTGCTTCTTTTTTATGATCCTGGTATTTAAGAGGATCAACATCTTTTAAAAAAGCTGATTTTACACCAGCGGGTATAATTTCGTATAAAGCCGTCACCGTATGCCCACTGCCAAGCTCACCGGCATCTTTTTTATCATCATTAAAATCCTCTTTATTTAACATCCTGTTTTCATACCCTATAAGCCGGTAGCCTGCAACTTTTGCAGGGTTGAATTCTACCTGCAGTTTAACATCTTTCGCGATTGTGAAAAGCGTTCCTCCAAATTCGTTCACCAATACTTTTTTTGCTTCATTAATGCCGTCAATATAGGCATGGTTCCCATTCCCCTTATCTGCTAACTGCTGCATTTTATTATCCTTATAATTTCCCATACCATAACCCAGAACAGTAAGATAAACGTGGCTCTCCCTTTCTTTCTCAATCAAGCTAACCAGTTCATCATCACTGCTGGCTCCAACATTGAAATCACCATCAGTACACAGGATAACCCTATTATTCCCGTTTTTTAGAAAGTTACGTTTAGCAATATCGTATGCCAGTTTAATACCTGCCCCGCCTGCTGTTGAACCACCTGCTTCCAATGCGTCGATGGCTGATTTTATTTTTATTTTGTCGCTGCCACTTGTAGCCGGTAAAACCAGTCCTGCGTTTCCAGCATATACTACTATTGATATCCTGTCTTGTTCACGAAGCTGGTCGGTAAGCAATTTTAAAGATGACTGTACCAGGGGTAATTTATTTTCCTCAAACATAGATCCTGATACATCTATCAAAAACACCAGGTTAGATGCAGGCAAATCATCCACGGGGATGTTTTTACCCTGTAGTCCAATCATAACCAATTTATTTTTATTATTCCAAGGGCAGTCGCTCATTTCTGTGGTAATAGAAAAAGGATGCTGGCTTCCGGGTTGGGGATAATTGTATTTGAAATAATTTATCATTTCCTCGATCCGTACTGCCCCAGCTGGGGGTAGCTGACCATCATTCAGGAAGCGCCTTACATTGCTGTAAGATGCCGCATCCACATCTATAGAGAAAGTGGATAATGGATCATCTGAAACTTTATGAAAACCATTTTCCTGGATATGATCATAATTTTCGGTATTGAATTCTAAATCAGTGCTATACATGGATGATCGCATTGTCGTTTTCAACCCTGAGGCTTTGCCTGCTAACATGTTGGAAGAATAGCCCAATTCTCCTGCTTCTCTACGAATACCATTAGATGTAGGCACAACTTCCTGAAGCGCAATTGATGCTGGCACAAGCTTAATATTTATTACAGACCTGTTATTAATTCCCACTTCCTGGGTACTATATCCAACACATGCGAAAATCAGTTTTCCATTTTTATCACCTACCTCAATTGAATAAAAACCATTCTGATCAGACACAATAGATGCCCGAGCCCCTTTTGCCTTTACTGTAACCCCTTGTAGAGGTTGATCTTTTTCATTCGTAATTATTCCGGAAATCCTATGTTTGTCAGAATGTGAGAAGGCAAGCATCAGCAGAATAACGGGAATCAGTATCAGAATTAGTTTTTTCATAACAACGTTTTAGTATTAGATGCAGCAACTTGCAGGATTACACATGTCCCTTTAAAAAAAAATGAATATCACTTTGTAGTGAATTTTATAAAGAAAATATCATCTGTTGAACCAGATAATGTACTTGTAGGCCAGTATAAGGTTTCAGGAAACATGGATATCTTAGGTGAATTGTATCAACGATACATGGACCTTGTTTATGGGGTTTGCCTGAAATACATGAAGGATCCGGAGGAAGCAAAGGATTGTGTTCTGAGTATTTTTGAAGAGTTGGTAAGCAAGCTGAAGAAATACCCCGTTGAACACTTTAAGGCATGGCTGTATCAATTGGCAAAGAATCATTGCCTCATGAAGTTGCGAAAAGAGAAAACCAGGCCCGTTAATATTGATCTGTCGAATGTGCATTTACCCGATAATGAACATCCTATGTTTGAATTTAATAAAGAAGACAATTTGAAACAGATGGAATATTGCCTGGGTCAGTTAGCTTCATCACAAAGACAAGTAATAGAATTATTTTACTTGCAGAGTAAATGCTATAAAGAAATTGCCCAGGCTACAGGGATGGAAGATAATTTGGTAAGGAGTTTTATACAAAATGGGCGCCGGAATTTAAAAATATGTATGGAAAAAAAAGGCTTGGAAAAACTATTATAAATGGCGGAACATAATTATACAGCAAAGGATTTTGAACGCTATCATTCAGGACAAATGCCTGAAGTGGAAATGCATGCCCTTGAAAGATTGGCGTTGGAGGATCCTTTTCTTGCAGATGCCCTTGAAGGGTATCATTTTACTGAAACGCCTATAGAAGATGTTGCTGAATTGAGGGAACAACTTTCAGATAACAAAAAAAAGAAACGCTTATTCTTTTTGCAAAATAAAGTTTGGCTTAGGATTGCTGCATCGATCATTTTAATTGGTGGAATTGGTTACCTGATCTATCAGCCAACTTCCAGGAAAGAAGATCTTCTGGCTAGAAATGAAGTAAAAGAAAAATCACTCACTAAAGATTCCCCGATCTCTGCTAAAAGTGATACAAATAAAAACAATGGAACAGCAGCGTTGGCGAACGCCTCTCAATATAGCACCAAACTAACTCAACAAGGCAAAACTGGATATTTTTATCAACAGCAGGTTAAAAGAGATGTAGCAGTTGACTCTCTTCTATCAAATAAAGCTGATGCAACTGTATCATTTTCAAAAGAAGCGAATGAGAGCTATTTGAAAGATATGAAACAGGTTGAAGGGAAGGTTGTTGACGATCGAGGCAATCCTGTTGCACAGGCAACTGTTAAAGACAATGAAAGAAAGGTTAGTACTGTTACAGACTCTGCAGGTAAATTTAAACTGG